>NZ_JAHBAK020000056.1 GCF_018500155.2 Polynucleobacter sp. | reverse complement strand
AGATGTGTATAAGAGACAGGGTTAGGCAGGAGCCTGCAAAGCTTCGTACGGGGGTTCGATTCCCTCACGCGCCTCCAGTAATTTTGCTTGACGAAAGATACTGGACACCTAAAATGCTTTCAGAATGCCCAAAAAAATTGGCATAAATTTATTAAGCGAAAAAATGATTTCAATTCAAACTCTCAAGCTAACTGCTATAGCTCTTTCTTTGACAGCGCTATTGGGCGCTTGCGCTAGCTCTAGTGATTCATCAAGTGCTGCACAAGAATCGCAAGAGGTGCAAGCACAGCTCTTGGGTGATATGCCTTTACCTGCGGCATCCAAAATCATCGGCGCAGATTCCATCATCATTGGACGTGGTGATAACTGGGTTGGTCGTGCTGTGCTTTCTGGTGTGCAGTCTCCAACAGATATTTATGCATTCTTTCAATCTGAATATCCTCGCGCAGGCTGGACAACAGTCAGCGCTATCAAAGCAAAAACCAGCATCTTGGTTTTTACTAAAGGTGATCGCACAGCAACAGTAGAGTTAAATGAGGGCTCACTAACTGGACCTAAAACAGTGATTACGATTACTTCATCGCCAAAGAATGCGAATGTTGTTGCACCAAGCAAGAAGTAAATAAAAACAGGTGAAAGAAAAAGGCCTCCGATGGAGGCCTTTTTGTTGTTGATAAAAAGTCGCTGACCTTTAAAGCCCTTCGGCTCTGATAAGACCAACAGCCTGACCCTCAACAGCAAAATTGGCCTGGCGTCCGTCAACCACAATGTTCTTGAAGTCAGGATTTTCAGCTTGTAGTTCAATTACCAAGCCATTTGCAGTTTTCTTTTGCTGCCAACGTTTGACAGTGACCTCATCATCAAGGCGTGCAACCACAATATCTCCATTGCGCACTTCAGTCGTTTTTCTAACAGCCAAATAATCGCCATCCAAAATACCGGCGTCACGCATACTCATACCTTTTACTTTTAGTAAGTAATCGGCGCCTTTACTGAAAAGACTTGGATCAATCGGAACTTGCTTTTCAATATGCTCGACAGCCATGATGGGTGAGCCTGCTGCAACACGTCCAATCAATGGCAATGTTAGTTGTTGTAATGCACCAGAGGGCAATGACAACTGGCGATGTTGATTTGTGTGTGATGTTTGATTAAAGCGTTGCACAACGCGAATGCCGCGTGATGTTCCAGGGGTTAATTCGATATAACCTTTTTTGGCTAGCGCACGCAAATGCTCTTCAGCTGCATTAGCAGATGCAAATCCTAACTGGGATGCAATCTCTGCTCGAGTGGGCGGTAATCCACTTTCATCGATGGATTTCGTGATGAGTTCCAAAATCTCATTCTGACGAGCAGTGAGTTTGGGGAGGGCGATGAGTTCCTCGGAAAAATCGACTGTATTTATGTCCATACTGGGATTGTATACAGCACTTTTTGATAATTCAAGCAATTTAAAGGTGATAATAGGGAATGGCCTCCAATCCAAATAGTTCTGACGAAATCCCTCATATTCTGGTTTTAGGAACGGGTGGGACCATTGCAGGGCTCGCATCCCATCCTGAGGCTCTAGCTGACTATCGTTCTGGCGAAGTTGGCATCCAAACCCTTTTGGATCGGGTCAAAGAGGGTATTCCCCCTTCTGTGAAGTTGAAAGCGCAGCAGATTGCCAATATTGACAGTAGCGATATGAGTGAAGAGCTGCTGACCCAAATTGGCAATGCCGTCAAAGAATCGCTCGTCAACCCCCTTGTAAAGGGGGTTGTTATCACCCATGGAACCGATACGATAGAAGAAACAGGCCTCTTCTTGAGTAGTGTCTGTGGCAAGCTTGCACAAAATTTAGGCAAGCGTGTGGTACTCACTGGCGCCATGCTGCCTGCAAATGCGCCAATGCCGGATGGCCCCCAAAATCTCTTAGATGCTATTCGTTGGTCTTCCACTGCCCTGGAAAACTGCCCGGGAGGAGTATTTGCCGTTTTTGCTGGCAAGGTTTGTTTAGCAAGAGACTTGGCAAAACGTCACACTACTGCGCTAAATGCACCATTGATGGATTCGCAAACCAGTCCAATTGGCCTTATCAATCCTTCTTGGTTGTCTGGGGTTAAGGCCGCTCAAGCAGCATTGGGCGAGGATTTGCCGATTCCTCAAGGGTCTTGGCCGTGGGTAGAGATTGCCACTAGTCATGCGGGCTGCAAAAAGCAGGCCATTGAAGTGTTGATCAAGTCCGGGCTTCATGGCTTAGTTCTTGCTGGCACTGGCTTAGGGGGAGTTCATCAATCCTGGGTAGGACCATTACAAGAAGCCCAAAAGGCGGGGATTGCGTTAGTGCGGGCCTCAAGGGCCGGCGCTGGAGCGGTTGTTGATGTCAAAGATGGGCTTATCTGTGAGCTGGCAGGCTCGCTGACTGCCCCAAAGGCTAGGATTGCCCTTCAATTGGCCTTAAACGCCGCAAATGAGGGGTCGGATAAGTCTAAATCCCTGACTTGGCAGGATTTTTTTGCTAGAATAGCGGTCTTGCCTGAATATGGGTAAGAACTAAAAAAGTGTTGTGAGCAGTACTTACAATTTGTTACTACCTTGTCACACTGGCGCTAATTTCAAAACCATCAGAAATTAGCAAGACGCCCAGGTGACTTTAACCAGAAGGAGTGTTTGATGCGTCATTATGAAATCGTCTTTATCGTCCATCCGGACCAAAGCGAGCAAGTGCCAGCGATGATTGATCGCTACAAAGCGACATTGGCTGCTGCAGGCGGCAAAATTCATCGTATTGAAGATTGGGGTCGTCGTCAGATGGCTTACATGATCGACAAACTTGCAAAAGCCCATTACGTTTGCATGAACATTGAGTGCGACCAGAAGACTCTGGAAGAGCTCGAGCATGCGTTCAAATTTAACGATGCAGTTTTGCGTCACCTCATCATCAAGACTAAGAAAGCTGAAACTGAGCCTTCCATCATGATGAAGGAAGTGCAACGTGAAGAGGCACGCAAATCAGCTCAAGCCGAAGCTCAAGTAGCAGCGGAATAAGTTCGAAATTTGAAGAGGAAGATACAGACTAGAGAACGTATTAGAGAAGCGTGGCGGCGTTGAATCATTTCACCCTCACTGCAATCTTAGTTTCTAAAGACGCGATTCGATTTACACCAGCAGGAATTCCAGTGATGCATTGCCAGCTAGAGCATAGTGGTGAGGCAACAGAGGTAGGAATAGCTAGGAAAGTACAGATGAGTGTTGAAGCGGTTGCGATAGGTCCAATACAAAAAGATCTAGAGCAAATGGAACTAGGAGCTGAGGCAGTGTTTAAAGGATTCTTAGCACCGAAAACTCTACGTAATCAAAAACTGGTTTTCCACATTAACCATATTCAATTGAAAATTTAAAAAGGAAATCATCATGGCGTTTGGAAAGAAACCCGATTTCAAAAAGAAACCAGCTCAGAACCCATTGTTCAAGCGTAAGCGTTATTGCCGTTTCACTGTTGCTGGCGTAGAACAGATTGACTACAAAGATGTAGATACATTGAAGGACTTCATTGGCGAAAACGCCAAGATCACTCCTGCTCGTTTGACTGGCACAAAAGCAAAGTATCAGCGTCAGTTAGACACTGCTATCAAGCGTGCTCGTTATTTGGCTTTGTTGCCATTCTCCGATCAACACAAGAAATAATTAGGAGCCCTCAATGCAAATCATTCTTTTAGAAAAAGTAACAAACTTGGGCAACCTCGGTGACGTCGTTCGTGTTAAAGACGGTTTTGCTCGTAACTTTTTAATTCCACAACGTAAAGCGCGTCGTGCTACTGAAGCGGCGATTGCAGATTTCGCTGCGCGTCGTGCCGAATTGGAAAAGCTTGCTGCTGAAAAATTGGCTGCTGCCGAAGTAGTCGGTGCCAAGCTCAAGGATTTAGTACTTGAAATCAATCAAAAGGCTGGCGTTGATGGTCGTTTGTTTGGTTCTGTAACGAATCACGACATTGCTGACGCATTGAAAGCGAAAGGTTTCACCATTGAAAAAGCATCGATTCGTTTGCCAACCGGTCCATTGAAGATGGTTGGTGATCACCCTGTAGCGGTTGCAGTACATACCGATGTAGTGGCTGACATTACGATTCGTGTTGTTGGCGAGCAAGCTTAAGCGTTTACTCTGTAAACTAGCCTCATGGCTGAATCCCGCTCACGTTCCGTTACGCTGAATCCCGGCATGACGGGGCCTGGGGATACAGTCTTGCAGGCTTTAAAAGTTCCTCCCCATTCTGTAGAAGCCGAGCAATCTCTGCTCGGCGGTCTACTGATCGATAACTCTGCTTGGGATAACCTTGGTGGAGTACTTACTGATAAAGATTTCTATCGCCCCGAGCATGCTTTGATCTATAAGGTCATCGCGCGCCTCATTAGCGACAATCATCCAGCCGATGTCATTACTGTTTACGATGCAGTGAAGTCAGAACAGGGCGGTGATTTAGTTAGCATTGATTATTTAAATTCACTAGCGCAAAACACACCAAGTGCCGCCAATATCAAAGGGTATGCTGATATCGTGCGTGACCGCAGTATTTTGCGTCGTTTAATTGAAGTTTCTGACAGCATTGTGAACTCTGCATTTGTGCCAGAGGGTCGAACAGTGAGAACCCTTTTGGACGAAGCAGAGTCTCGTATATTGCAGATTGGTGAAGAGGGTAGTCGGAAAGCGGATTACCTAGAGATCGAGCCGTTATTGCGCTCCGTAGTTGCCAGAATTGATGAGCTATACAACCGTCAGGGTGGTAGTGATATCACAGGTATTGCCACAGGCTTTATTGACTTAGATAAACAAACTAGCGGTTTGCAAAAAGGTGATTTGGTCATCGTCGCTGGAAGACCCTCGATGGGTAAGACAGCGTTTGCGCTCAATATTGCTGAGAATGTCGCATTGGCAGAAGGATTGCCGGTGGTTGTTTTCTCCATGGAGATGTCCGGTGAGCAATTGGCTGCCCGTTTATTAGGATCGGTTGGGCGCGTAGACCAAGGTCGCATGCGTACTGGCAAATTACAAGATGATGAGTGGCCGCGAGTAACGGATGCCATTGCGCGTTTAAGTAACACCCAAATTTTGATAGATGAGACAGGCTCTTTATCTAGTCTTGAATTGCGTGCACGTGCTCGCCGTATCGCCAGAAACTTTGGCGGCACTCTAGGTCTAGTGGTGATCGATTACTTACAGTTGATGAGTGGTTCTGGATCAGAAAACCGTGCGACAGAGATTTCTGAAATCTCTCGCTCATTAAAGTCCTTGGCTAAAGAGTTGCAATGCCCAGTCGTTGCGCTTTCACAGTTAAATCGCGGACTAGAGCAGCGGCCCAACAAGCGCCCCATCATGTCTGATTTACGTGAGTCTGGTGCTATCGAGCAAGATGCCGACCTCATTATGTTTATTTATCGTGATGAGGTGTATCACCCAGACACCACAACCGATAAAGGCATTGCAGAGATCATCATTGGTAAACAGCGTAATGGCCCCATCGGTACAGTACGTCTGAGCTGGCAAGGGCCATTTACGAAGTTTGATAACCTGGCTTTAGGGTCTATCGGCTATTCTTCTGGCGGCTACGAGCCGTTCTAAAGCCAAACAATAGAAAGTCGCTTTACTGAGAAGCTATACGTCTTGCTTCAGTAAATTTAGCGGCCCAATAGGGTGCAGTGATGTAGTCCAGTCGTACGGTTCCTCCAGCGCTTGGCGCATGTACGAATCGTCCCTGACCAACATAAATTCCTGCATGTGAATATTTCTCGCCAGTCGTGTTGAAAAACACGAGATCACCTGGTGCCGGGGGCTGGTTATCAATGCTCTTACCCTGTGTGCTCATTTGTTGAATAGTGCGCGGTAATTTAATTCCAGCTGCCTTGTTATAGACATAAACGATGAGACCACTGCAATCAAAGCCACCCTTGGGTGTGTTGCCTCCATAGCGATAGGGTACGTCCACTAAACCTACTGCTGCAATAGAAATGTCTTCTGTGCCAACGCTAGTATCTTGTTTGAACTGCGCAACTCTTGAAGGACCTGACTTACCAGTAAATAAGGCGCAACCCGATAGTGCGATGGCGCAAATAAAAATGCCGCACCCCATGAGAGTGCGGCATGTGAGATCTCTTTTAAAGCGCGTCAGCAGCATGATCCGCAAGACGAGAGCGCTCACCACGAGCAAGCGTCACATGGCCGCTGTGGCGCCAACCTTTAAAGCGATCAACAACATAAGTCAGACCAGATGAGCCCTCAGTCAAGTAAGGGGTATCAATCTGGGCGATATTGCCTAAACAAACAATCTTCGTGCCAGGGCCTGCGCGAGTCACTAAGGTTTTCATTTGCTTGGGTGTTAAGTTTTGTGCTTCATCAATAATCACAAACTTGCTGACAAAAGTTCTGCCGCGCATAAAGTTCATGCTCTTGACTTTAATGCGTGAACGAATCAATTCTTGAGTCGCGGCGCGACCCCATTCACCAGCATCATCATTGCGCTGCAGAACT
>NZ_JAHBAK020000047.1 GCF_018500155.2 Polynucleobacter sp. | reverse complement strand
TCTCGGGTCGTCATCGACTTCTCTGGTCGTCCTGGTTTGGAATTTAATGTTCCATTCACGCGTGCTCGTGTTGGCGAGTTTGATGTGGATCTGAGCATTGAGTTCTTCCGCGGTTTTGTAAACCATGCGGGAGTGACCTTGCATATAGATAACTTGCGCGGCATTAATGCGCATCACCAAATTGAAACGGTCTTCAAGGCATTTGGGCGTGCATTGCGCATGGCTTTGACGATTGACCCACGTGCTTCTGGTGCGGTTCCCTCTACTAAAGGCAGCCTCTAATCTAGATTTTCTAGTTGCCCTTTTGATCACTGCAAAGATAGGTTAAATTTTGGCGCAAACTATTGCGATCGTTGATTACGGAATGGGCAATCTTCGCTCTGTCTATCAGGCATGTCATCATGTAGCTCCCAATGACAATGTACTGATTGCACATCAGCCTGAAGAGATTCGTGCTGCCGATCGCGTTATCTTGCCTGGACAAGGCGCCATGCCTGATTGCATGAAGCATCTTGAGGACTCAGGTCTACTAGAGGCTTTACTTGAGGCATCCAAAAACAAACCACTGCTGGGAGTTTGTGTTGGGGAGCAGATGTTATTCGATAAAAGTGCAGAAGTGCGACCTAACGAAGAATGGACGCCATGCTTGGGTTTGATTCCAGGTGAAGTGCTGCGCTTTAATCTTGCTGGTAAAAAACAAGCCGATGGCTCAGCATTTAAAGTGCCACATATGGGCTGGAATCAGGTGCGACAAGATCAGTCGCATCCAATTTGGCGCGGGATTCCTGATCTGACCAGTTTTTACTTTGTGCACAGTTACTATGTAAAGCCACAACGTAAAGACGATATAGCTGGCTCTACAGAATATGGAGAATGGTTTACTTCTGCTGTTGCAAGGGATAATATTTTTGCAACACAATTTCATCCAGAAAAAAGCGCAGAATATGGATTAAAGCTGTACCAAAATTTTGTTTCTTGGCAACCTTAATGATGTTGAATGTTCCACTATGCTGCTGATTCCTGCAATTGACCTCAAAGATGGTCACTGCGTTCGTTTAGAACAAGGTGACATGAATAAAGCCACTGTTTTTTCTGAAGATCCTGGTGCGATGGCTGCTCACTGGATTAGCAAGGGTGCCAGACGTTTACACCTGGTGGATTTGAATGGCGCGTTTGCCGGAAAACTCAAGAATGAATCCGCGATTAAGTCGATTTTGAAAGCAGTCGGCGATGAGATACCTGTTCAACTGGGCGGCGGTATTCGTGATCTAGAAACTATTGAGCGTTTGCTAGATGATGGCATCAGCACAGTCATTATTGGCACGGCAGCAGTAAAAAATCCGGGGTTCGTGCAAGATGCTTGCACTGCTTTCCCAGGTCATGTCATGGTAGGCCTTGATGCACGTGATGGCAAAGTCGCAACTGATGGGTGGAGCAAAATTACTGGACATGAAGTAATTGATCTTGCTAAGAAATTTGAAGATTGGGGTGTAGAAGCAATTATCTATACCGATATTGGGCGCGATGGCATGCTCAAAGGCGTGAATATCGAAGCTACGATTAAATTGGCGCAAGCAATTCGTATCCCGGTGATAGCTAGTGGCGGTCTATCTAACAATAAGGATATTGATGCTCTTTGTCGGGCAGAAGAAGAAGGTGTAATGGGCGTTATTGCAGGCCGCTCAATTTATTCAGGCGATTTAGATCTTGCGGCCGCTCAAAAATATGCCGATGAGCTAACTCTCAAGTACAAAAAGAATCTTATCTAGTGCTAACCAAAAGAATTATTCCCTGCTTGGATGTTACGGCAGGACGCGTAGTTAAAGGGGTGAATTTCGTGGGGCTCCGAGATGCTGGGGATCCCGTTGAAATTGCCAAGCGGTATGACACGCAAGGCGCTGATGAGTTGACATTTTTAGATATCACAGCAACATCTGATGGGCGAGATTTAATTTTGCACATCATTGAAGATGTTGCATCTCAAGTATTTATTCCTTTGACTGTTGGTGGCGGAGTGCGCGCGGTAGCCGATGTTAGGCGTTTACTTAATGCCGGTGCTGACAAGGTAAGTATGAACTCTTCGGCAGTCGCAAATCCAGATTTAGTCTCTGATGCGGCAGCTTATTACGGCTCTCAATGTATTGTGGTTGCAATTGATGCTAAACAAACTGAGCGTGGAAATTGGGAAGTGTTTACTCATGGTGGCAGAACCCCTACTGGAATTGATGTTGTGAAGTGGGCAACAGAGGTGGCCAATCGAGGTGCAGGTGAAATTTTGCTAACCAGCATGAATCGAGATGGTAGTAAGGATGGTTTTGATTTGGCTCTGACGGCCGCAGTAAGCGATGCAGTCGCTGTGCCTGTCATTGCATCAGGCGGTGTTGGTAACTTACAGCATTTAGTCGATGGCATTACCCAAGGCCATGCAGATGCGGTCTTAGCGGCAAGTATTTTTCATTATGGCGAATACACTGTCCAGCAGGCTAAAGAATATATGGCTGCGCAGGGAGTGCCAGTTCGTATTTGAGGTCAATTCACGGTAAAGTTCAGTTATGACCAAAAATCAAAATCAGTCTAAAAGTACTTTTACTCCGATGCAGTCCTTGCAGGCAGGATCATGGTTAGATGCCGTGGCATGGAATGAGCAAGGTTTGGTGCCAGTCATTGCACAAGAATTTGGTAGCAACGACATTTTGATGATGGCTTGGATGAACCGTGATGCGTTGTTGGCCACTTTGCGTCTAGGTGAGGCAGTGTATTGGACACGCTCGCGCCAAAAACTGTGGCATAAGGGCGAAGAATCCGGTCACACTCAAAAGGTGAGAGAAATTCGTTTAGATTGCGACGGAGATACGATTTTGCTCATTGTTGAGCAAAAAGATGGCATTGCTTGTCACACCGGCGAGCACAGTTGTTTTTTTCAGCAATGGGATTCCCATGCTGCCGCTTGGGTGGATGAGTCTCAGGTAAAAAAATAAAAGACATAAAATACTTCCATGAGTAGCCCAATCAATAAATCTTCTAATTTAGATTCTGCTTTGGCCCATTTGGCTGATGTTGTGGATCAACGCCGAGATGCATTTAAATCAGGTAACGCTGATCCCAAGACGTCCTATACAGCCTTGCTGTTTTCTAAAGGTGATGATGGCATTCTGAAAAAGATTGGCGAGGAAGCAACCGAGACTGTAATGGCGGCTAAGGATCTTCGCGCCGCCAACTTGGCTCATGATCAGCAAAAGCTATTCGTTGGAGAAATGGCAGATCTTTGGTTTCATTGTTTGATTGCACTTTCGCAGTATCAATTGCGCCCTGAGGATGTGATTGGTGAATTAGAGCGTCGCCTCGGAACTTCAGGTATTGAAGAAAAAGCAGCAAGAAAAGCGGCTAATAAAGACTAAAAACTAGAAAAAGTATGGCTCACGATCCCAACTGCCTTTTTTGCAAGATTTCTCAGGGCTTAATTCCCTCCTCAAAAGTGTATGAGGATGAGGAGATCTATGCGTTCAAAGATATTAATCCAGCAGCTCCAGTCCATTTTTTAATGATTCCAAAGAAGCACATACCCATGCTGGAATCAGCAGAGAGCGCAGATGCCCCTTTGCTAGGTAGAATGATGGAATTGGCGCCTCGTCTTGCTAAAGAACAGGGCTGTCGACCTGGAAAGGATGGCGGCTTTCGATTGATGGTGAATAACGGGGCAGATGGAGGGCAGGAGGTTTACCACCTGCATCTGCATGTGATGGGCGGGCCGCGCCCGTGGAAAAAGTGATCTAAGGATTGCAGGGAGATAGAAAATGGGTTCATTTAGCATTTGGCATTGGTTAATCGTTTTGGTCATCGTGATGTTGGTATTTGGAACCAAAAAACTACGCAACATCGGCCAAGACTTGGGCGGCGCAGTGAAGGGTTTTAAAGATGGCATGAAAGCATCTGAAGAGCCTAAAGAGCAGATTTCGCAAGGCACTACATCCGCTGATAAAACAGTTGATGTGGCGGCAAAAGACGTTCATAAATAATTCGTCTTATTTGTTCATTGCGCAAAAAGAAATTCATGCGGTCTTTCAATGATTGATTTAGGGGTTTCAAAACTTGCGCTGATTGCGGTAGTAGCTTTGGTGGTCGTTGGACCAGAGCGCTTGCCTAAAGTCGCTCGCATGGCCGGTAACTTATTCGGTCGAGCGCAGCGCTATATGGCTGACGTTAAATCTGAAGTCAATCGACAAATGGAGATGGAGGAATTTAAAAAACTCCGCGAAGAAAGCGTCTCCGCATTTAAAGATGTTGAAAGTAGTATTACTTCCGTTGCTAATGAGGCGAATGCGAATTTAAGCGATCAAGCGGATACGTTTCAGAGTCATTTTGAACCGTTGCCTCTTGATGAGAAGGAAGTGCTACTTAAGTCAAAGCGTCAGGGTAAAGATAGCTGGGGTGTTAGGCGCGCCGCTAGGCCATTATGGTTTAAGCGTTCAGCTGGAATACGTACTCGTGTGCAGTCTGGTGCGGCGCGGATGAAACGTTTTCATCACAGTTCCAGCAAATAACATTAAACACTTTCAGCAGATTTCATGACAGAAAATCAATCGCCTGAAGATTTAGGCCAGCAAGAATCCTTTTTATCGCATCTTTTTGAATTACGTGATCGCGTAGTTAAATCTGTTTTAGCCATTATTGTGGTTTTCGTTTGTCTGGTGTACTGGGCTCCAGATATCTTTCATCTATTCGCACAGCCCCTGCTACAAGCACTGCCTGCTGGTGGGAAGATGATTGTCACTGATGTGACGGGGTCATTCTTTGTGCCTATGAAAGTGACCATGTTGGTTGCTTTTCTTATTGCATTGCCGGTTGTGATGTATCAGTTATGGGCTTTCATTGCTCCTGGTTTGTATCTTCATGAGCGTAAATTGATTTTGCCCTTGGTAATTAGTAGCTATACCTTATTTCTGATTGGCATGGCTTTCGCCTATTTTTTAGTTTTCCCAACAGTATTTAAATTCATGGCAAGTTATAACGCCCCATTGGGTGCGGAAATGTCTACTGATATTGATAACTACTTGAGTTTTGCTATGACCACTTTTTTGGCGTTCGGAATTACTTTTGAAGTTCCAGTGGTCGTTGTGGTATTGGTTCGCATGGGGATTGTTTCATTAGCCAAGCTCAGAGAAGTTCGACCCTATGTCATCGTTGGCGCATTTGTAATTTCTGCAATCGTTACACCACCAGACGTGCTTTCCCAATTATTGTTAGCCGTTCCAATGACTTTGCTTTATGAGTTGGGCTTGCTGATAGCGCGACTTTATGTGCCCAAGGTAACAGAGGAAGAAGCAACACCTACGCCTTAAGCAGGTTCAGGGTCCTTCTGGGGCGTCGCACTTCTAGCAAAAGAATCGGTGAGCCAATTTGTAACCTGATCGAAACGATAGCGACGCTGTCGCAAGTTCCCTTCAACATCTTGTCCGGCGCTGGCAAATACCTTGCCTGCAGCCAAAAGGGCGCGTCGTTGTTGAATGGTTTCAATTTGAATCAAGCGCGGCAATATTTTGGGTAGCTCCCAGCGAATATCCACCACCACGCAATGCTCATGCTGTAATTGACCTACTTCTGATAGCAATAATTCGGCTTTGCTGAAATGAAATTGATTGGCCACGATAATGCGATGACATAGCAAGAGCCAGTCTTCACTCAATTTATGTTCTGCATGATGATTTAATGCTTGTTCAGCAAATCGAGCGAGATCGTACCAATCATTTTTTTGAGGATCGGGATGGCTAGCTAAAATTTTGCTCAGTAGTGTTTTTGCCTCAGCAACTCCTTGTTGTTGCGCCTGCCAAATCCAGTAGGATGCTTGTAAGCCACGCACTTTTTCTTCAATCTTTTCACGTTTGCGCCAAAGATTAGCGCCCTTTCGATATTGCGCATCAGGGTGACCAAGGTCTGCTGCTTTATCAAAGCAGCGATCGCTCTCTTGAGCGTTATATCCCGAAAATTGAGGGCGACGATAAATTTCACCGAGTGCGAACCAAGCATCGCGATCCCCATCTTTGGCTGCAAGTTCTAACCAGTACGCGGCTTTTTTTAATGAGGCATTTGATTTTGTATCAGAGGAGCCATCTAATTGAGCCAAGCGTAATCCGAGAGTCAGTTTTGCTTTGGTAAGGCCAAGCTCAGCTGCTTGTAATAATGCATCCTCATTTTCTTGTTCTAACCAGGTAGACCACAGGGAAGAAAGCACTTCATTTTTTGGTTGCAATTGAATCAATAGTTCTTTTGCTTGCGCTGCGTATACAGAATCACCCTCAGCGAGTTCTTTTAAGTATTGTTTTGCGAGAGTTTGGAGCGCATGAAAGTCTTGATGGAAAAAAGGATCTCTAAAAGAGGGCCTCATTTTTGTAAACCAATGCATGAGTTGCGATTGCAGCTCTTGATTGCGAGGGTTGACCAACAAATTGGCTAATTGCCACTTTGCTGATAGAACATTGCTAGGGTCATTTTCAGACTGCACTATTTTCCAGAATGATTCCCAGCCAAACTGGAAAGACGGGGAGGAAAAGGTTTCTGCCAGAGGAAGTTTGGCCATTAAGCTAAAGATATGAGGGGGCTCGGTTATTTCAGATGAACTCCCCACGCTATTGTGGGTTTGGGCGGCTAAAAAGGATTTCTCTAGCCAAATCAAAGCATTAGAAGGTTGTATAGGTGTTTTGAATGCGCCAGTCAGGTAGGCTTCCGCCAACTTTTGTTGCGCCAAAACATCACCAAGACGGGCTGAACTAAGGATTTTTAAGAATTCGCGGCTTGCCATATGACAATTTTGGCATTGCATGGCCTCAAAAGACAGAAAAGACACTCTTTGTTGCCGAGATACAACGAAGAAAGCCAAAAAACTACCTTTTGACAAGCAAAAAGAGTCGCTAAATACCCTGACCCCCAGTCTAGCCATGCAAAGCTAGGAAAATTCTCTAGTCCCAGCTTTATTTGGGCATTACTTTCAATTTATGGAGATTTACAGAATGAAAAAATCGCTATTAGCAGTTGCAGCTATGACAGCTTTTGCTGGCGCAGCTCAAGCACAGTCCAGCGTTACTATCTACGGTATCTTGGACGTTGGTTACATCAACCAAAAATCTGATGGTGCAGGCGCATCAGCCACAACTAAATCAAATAACAGCTTTATCGGCCAATCTGCTGAGCAGACCAGCCGTTTAGGTTTTAAAGGTACTGAAGATTTGGGCGGTGGCTCATCTGCTTTCTTCACTGTTGAAACACAGTTGAACCCTAACTCAGCTACAGTTTCTACATGGAACAATCGTCAGTCATTTGCTGGTTTGAAAAAGAATGGCATTGGACAAGTTACTTTGGGTACTCAATACACCCCAATCTTTACTACAGCAGTTGCAACTGATCCAGGTCAATTTAACAATATGCCTGGTAACGTAGTCTACGCTTCAAGCATTGCTGGCGGCGCTGCTAATCCTGGTACAGCTTCTTATGCATCTACTAGCCAGCCTGGCAACACAACCGATGCTTTCACAGTTCGTACATCAAACACAATTAAGCTCCAGTCCGATAAGTTTGCTGGCGCTTCTTTGGGTGTAATGTACACACAAAACGGCACAACAACCACTCCTGCAACTACTGGCGAAACCAAGAATAACTACACTGGTTGGGGTGTAAACATTGACTATGCTTGGAACAAGCTATACATCGCTGCTGCAATGCAACGTTTGAAGTCTGACAATTTGTCACCTACAACCACATTAACCTCACCAACTCCTTCAGCTTGGATTAATGCAGGCGGTGGTGTTAACACGCAAGATAACCAAGCTTACGTTGGTGCTACTTATGACTTCGGTATCCTCAAGGCTTACTTGCAGTACGTTAGCCGTAAAGATACAAGCACTTTGAACACAAACTACTTTGCTAAGCGTTCTGCACAGCAAATCGGTGTACGTTCATACATCACTCCAACAATCGAAGGTTGGGCTTCATGGGGTAACGGTAAAGTTACTTCTTGGGGTGCTTCTTCACCAAACGCAAACTTTGTTGCATGGCAAGCTGGTTTGAACTACTACTTGTCTAAGCGTACAAACTTGTACGGTATCTACGGTGCTAACAACTTAAGCTCTGCTTATCCTGTTAACCCAGCTGTAAATACCAGCGCATTTGCATTGGGCGTACGTCACACTTTCTAATTTAACGCTAGCGTAAGCTAGCTTAGATTTAGAACTTAAGTGGTACCTAAACCCACTGTGGAAACACAGTGGGTTTTTTATTTGCTGTTTTGCTGACTTTATTAGAAATTTAATAAAGATTTGATAATTGGAAAGAATATGAAAAAAATCAAACTCTTTGGGCTATTAATCTTAGCCAAGTTTGCTCTTAGTGGATGCTTGGCTAGTAGCACATCCCCCATAGGAGTTAATTGTATTCCTGGAACGCCTTTTCAGGATTTGCCTTTGGGGTGTATTGGGCGTTAGCAATGCCTTGATCGGTGTCATGCCCCGAAATTAAAAGCCCACTAAGTTTTCACAGTGGGCTTTTGCATTTATTTTCTCAGACTATCGCGAATTTCTCTGAGCAACACAATGTCTTCAGGCTCTGGCGGAGGCGGTGGGGCATCAATCGTGCGTATCTTGTTGACTACCTTCACCATTTGGAAGATGACAAAAGCCAAGAGAATGAAGTTAATGGAAATGGTAATGAAATTGCCGTAGGCAAAGATCGGAATTCCTGCTTTTTTGAGTGCGTCGTAGGTTCTGGGTACGCCCTCTGGAACATGGCCTAAAACAATAAATAAGTTTGTAAAGTCAATATGACCACCCAAAAGGGTGGAAATCACTGGCATAACGATGTCATTGACTAGCGAGTCCACAATCTTGCCAAAGGCTCCGCCAATAATGACACCTACTGCTAAGTCAATCACATTGCCTTTGACGGCAAAATCCCGAAATTCCTTTAAAACGCTCATATTCAACCCTCTTTTTTTGCCCTAATTCAGATTAACCCTAGATTAACCCCATAACTTTCTTGCTTACCTTACTTTTTACTTTAAAATCTTACCTTTAAGCAATTTCTACACATAAATACCCTTTCTAGGAATTTTGTAAATGAGTGACAAGCCCTGCATGGATAAAGATCGCCGTAATTGGTTGATCGCAACATCGGCGGTTGGTGGCGTAGGCGCGGCCGCAGCCCTTTACCCTTTTGTTGATAGTTTTCAGCCTTCCGAGCGTGCTAAAGCCGCTGGCGCTGCTGTTGAAATCGATATCACTGGTATGCAGCCAGATGAAATGAGAACTGTAGAGTGGCGCGGTAAACCAGTATGGGTCATTCGTCGCACACCGGAACAAGTTGCAGAGCTTTCTAAAATTGATAGTGAATTGGCTGATCCAAATTCATTGCGTGATCCAGCTCAATTTACACCTCCTTATGCTCAGAATCAGTGGCGCTCAATTAAGCCAGAGTATTTGGTAGTTGTTGGTATCTGTACTCACCTTGGTTGCTCTCCAACCGCGAAGTTTGAGGCAGGCGCACAACCATCTTTGCCAAATAATTGGCCAGGTGGCTTCCTTTGCCCACGCCACGGCTCAACTTTTGATATGGCAGGTCGAGTATTTAAAAATAAACCCGCACCAGACAACCTTGAAGTGCCGCCACATATGTATTTGAGCGATACCAAGATTTTGGTTGGCGAAGACAAGAAGGCCTAAGGAGAGATAGATGGCATTTCAAGAAAAACAAGTTCCTGCGGACGCTCCAGTAGCACAAAAGGTTTTAGCTTGGGTTGATTCACGTTTCCCTCTGACGGCTACTATCAAAGGGCACCTTACTGAGTACTACGCTCCAAAAAATCTGAATTTTTGGTATTTCTTTGGTTCATTAGCAATTGTAGTTTTGGCTTTACAAATCATTACCGGAATCTTCTTGGTAATGAACTACAAACCAGATGCTGCTAAAGCATTTGAGTCTGTTGAGTACATCATGCGCGAAGTGCCATGGGGTTGGATGATTCGTTATTTGCATTCCACCGGCGCTTCCATGTTCTTCGTGGTCGTGTATCTCCATATGTTCCGTGGTTTGATCTACGGTTCTTATCGCAAGCCACGTGAACTCATTTGGATTTTTGGTTGCGCAATTTTCTTGTGCTTGATGGGTGAGGCATTCTTTGGTTACCTGCTCCCTTGGGGTCAGATGTCCTATTGGGGTGCCCAAGTGATTGTGAATTTGTTCTCTGCTATTCCATTCATCGGACCAGATCTGTCCTTGTGGCTACGTGGTGATTATGTAGTTGGCGATGCAACACTAAACCGCTTCTTCGCATTCCACGTAATTGCTATTCCATTAGTATTGATTGGCTTGGTTGCGGCGCACATCATTGCTTTGCATGAAGTTGGCTCAAATAACCCTGACGGTATCGAAATTAAAGAAAATCTCGATGCCAACGGTAAGCCTGTTGATGGCATTCCATTTCATCCTTATTACACCGTACACGATGTGTTTGGTCTTGGCGTGTTTTTGATGATTTTTGCTTGCATCGTGTTTTTCGCCCCTGAAATGGGCGGCTACTTCTTGGAAGCAAATAACTTTATTCCAGCAAATCCACTGCAAACACCTCCGCATATTGCGCCGGTTTGGTATTTCACGCCTTTCTATTCCATGTTGCGTGCAACTACAACAAACTTCTTGTTGCCTCTATGGATTTTCTTGGCGGTGATTTTGGGTATGTTTGCTATTTCTTCGGATGACAAAAAAGTAAAAGGCGCTTGTGCTGCAATTGCAGTGGTGTTAGCAGCAGGCTTTTACATGTTTGATGCGAAGTTCTGGGGCGTGGTCATTATGGGCGGTTCTGTAGTGATTATGTTCTTCTTGCCTTGGCTTGATCACTCTCCTGTGAAATCGATTCGCTATCGTCCGCAGTTCCATAAATACATTTATGGTGTGTTTGTGGTGAGCTTTATTATCTTGGGCTACCTTGGTATACAGCCACCATCCCCAGTATTTGAGAAGATTTCTCAGGTTTGCACGATTTACTATTTGGGCTTTTTCTTAGCGATGCCGTTCTGGAGCAAGCTTGGCACATTCAAGCCAGTTCCAACTCGCGTTACTTTTAAGGCTCATTAATTCACGCTTGAGATATCAGCAAAGAGAAATTAGGAACTAGTATGAAACGAATTCTGCAAACTTTAATGGGTGTCTGCCAAGCAACACTCT
>NZ_JAHBAK020000076.1 GCF_018500155.2 Polynucleobacter sp. | reverse complement strand
GGCGTCAGATGTGTATAAGAGACAGCTTGATAACCCGTTAGCGCGGTATTGAAAACGACTTCACCAGTGGTTTCGCCGCAGGCGCCAATACTAAAACCGGGAAATAAGGTGCCATCGGCTAAAGCCAATACGGCAGGAGGAAAAGAAGGAAGCAAGGGTGACAAACCATCTCCAGTCCCTGCTCCATCCGACGCCCAAAACCCCCAAAAAGACCAACCCGGGGCTTGTGTATGCGGGAGGTGAGTGTCTTTAAGCGCTAGGGTAATTAATTAGTTTCGAACCTTGCAATGATACCAGTTTTGGTTCGTAAGCCCTTGAATCCCCAGCCAATTAGGCTCCAAAAGAAATACCCCCTCCAAACCTCAAGGTCGGAGGGGGTATTTTGCTAAAGGTTTATGGATACAGCTTAAGCGCCAGCACGTTGATCAATAATGGTCTTGATTTGTGCCAAAACTGTTTGATCTTCCATCGTACTAATGTCGCCAGGATCGCGACCTTCAGCAACCGCTTGAAGTGCGCGACGCACAATCTTTCCTGAACGTGTCTTAGGAAGAGCGCCAACAACATAAACGTGGCTTGGCCTTGCAATTGCACCAAGTTGCGCATCGACGGTTTTCATACACTCTTTTTCGAGATTTTCCGCCTTAGAAGCATCTTTAGGAATCACAAAAGCAATGGCGGCTTGCCCTTTCAACTTATCTTCGATGCCTACCACAGCAACTTCAGAAATATTTGGGTGACTAGAAATGCTCTCTTCTATTTCACGCGTACCCAGTCTATGACCTGCAACGTTAATGACATCATCAGTACGACCCAAAATAAAGAAGTAACCATCTTTATCTTTAATACCCCAGTCAAAGGTGGAGTAAATCAATTTACCCGGAATGGTTTCCCAGTAGGTGCTGATAAAACGCTTATCGTCACCCCAAACAGTCTGCATACAACCTGGGGGCAATGGACCTTCAATGGCAATCACCCCTTTTTGATCTGCTCCCAACTCTGCAGAGGTAGCATCATCCAAAAGCTTCATGTTGTAACCAAAAGATGGCACGCCAGGAGATCCAAACTTATGCGGCATCACTTCAACACCACGCTGAATTGCGAGCATTGGCCAACCTGTTTCTGTCTGCCAATAGTTATCAACAATCGGTTTTTTAATAGCGTCATGAATCCAGCTGGCAGTCGGCTCATCGAGAGGCTCACCTGCCAAGAACAAGGCGCGCAATGTTGAAAGATCATGTTTCGTTAAGTAAGCAGGATCTTGCTTTTTGAGGACACGCACTGCCGTTGGTGCTGAGAACATTACAGATACTTTGTATTTAGCTACGAGCTCCCACCAAATACCTGCATCAGGACGTAATGGCGTACCTTCATACATGATGGTTGCCATGCCATTTAGCAATGGGCCATAAATAATGTAGCTATGACCGACTACCCAACCAATGTCTGATGTAGTGAACATGGTTTCCCCTGCTTTGCCACAGAAGATGTGATTCATCGTGGACATTAAGGCAACTGCATAACCACCAGTGTCGCGTTGAACGCCCTTTGGTTTACCAGTTGTTCCAGAGGTATACAAAATGTAGGAAGGATGCGTCGCATCAACCCACTCCACGGGCACTACATCGTTAAGATGTTTTTGTCTTTCAGTGGCGTAATCTAAATCCCTGCCAGCGACAGTTGTGAATTCAGAAAGTCCACGATTCACAATCAATACTTTTTCTGGCTTGTAAGTCGCCAAGGAAATTGCCTCGTCTAGCAAAGGCTTGTAAGGAACAGCTTTGCCGCCGCGCATACCCGCTTCAGCAGTTACTACCATTTTAGGTTGTGCATCATCAATACGAGTTGCCAAACTATGCGAAGCAAAGCCTCCAAACACAACCGAGTGAATCGCACCGATGCGAGCACAAGCTAGCATTGCAAAGCAGGCTTCTGCGATCATTGGCATATAAATGAGAACGCGGTCACCTTTTTTAATGCCGTTAGCTTTGTAGATTGCAGCCATACGATTCACTTCTTCGTAGAGCTCTTTAAATGTATAAGCTTTCTCTTGATTGGTTTCAGTAGAAACGGCAACGAGCGCAAGTTGATCTGGATTCGTCTTGTAATGACGATCAACAGCGTTATAGCAAAGATTGGTCAGACCGCCCTCAAACCATTTGGCAAATGGCGGCTTGTCGTAATTTAAAACTTTATCAAATGGCTTTTCCCAGTGAATTAACTTTGCCTGCTCCCCCCAAAATCCATCAGGGTCTTTAATTGAGCGTTCATGGTGTGCTTTATAGGACATAGTCAACCTATTCAAAAAAGTTTTCAAATTTGCTAATTTTTACTAGCTCCCTTATTACTTGAGGAAGCTGAATTACCATTTTTCGCAGATTTTGCAAGCCCTGTCGATGCGGATTTATGCTGAGATGCAGCATTATTTGGGGCAGACTTACCCTTATTTGCTGCATTTTCAGCTGCCTTACTCGTCTTAGGAGGTGGACACTTTCCGGCCTTATTGTTTTTTGACCCTTTAGCGGGTTTTGGGCACTTTGGCGGTGGCGGTGGCGGCTTCTCCAGGCTCAGGCTTGCGTTATCTGCCAAGGCAGAGGAAACATCTCCAGCACGATTTCCAGTTTTAGGAATGATGACTGTAGAACCTGCTTTAATCCGCATGCCCTTCGGTATGCCATTCACTTGCCTTAAAGCATCTGCATCCACTCCCAAAGTTTTAGCTGCTTGATCAACACTTTCGGTTTTACTGACCTTGATGGCAGTCCAGGTAGCAAGAGGTTTAGTATATTTTTTTAAATTGGCCTGAAATATTTCCGCATGGCCAAAAGGCAGCAAAATTTGCTGGTTAGCATTACTCAGAATCACAGGCTTGTTAAATGATGGATTAAGGCTATGGAATTCATCCTCAGGAATCTCTGCCAACTTGATAGCCAAAGCCACATCAATATCACTACCAACATCAACAGCAACAAAGTAAGGGTGATTCTCTAATTGTGGCAATACGATGCCATATGCCGATGGATCCAACACTATTGCTCGATAGGCCATTAATTTAGGAACATACATGCGCGTTTCTTTAGGCATGGTTAAGCTCTCATAATCGGTTGGAAGGCCAGCAGCGAGGTTACGTTTTTGTGCTTTCGCTACATTTCCAGCGCCCCAGTTATCAGCAGCTCATGCCAATTCCCAACTACCAAATTGATTATGTAAACGTTGTAAATAATCTAGCGCAGCATCGGTTGACTGCAAAACGTCTCTGCGTTCGTCGCGGAAAACATTTTGCGTCAATTGAAAGTCTTTACCCGTTGCCGGCATGAATTGCCATAACCCTACTGCTTTTGCACTAGATTTGGCATGGGTTACAAATGCGCTTTCTACAAAAGGAAGTAAAGCGATCTCGGTTGGCATATTGCGTGCATTGACTTCCTGAACGATATAAAACAAATAACGCGATGAGCGCGCCATGGAGCGATGCACATAATCTGGTCGAGCACTGAGCCAACGCAATTGCTCCATCTCTTGGGGGTTGTTCATGGGCTCCATTTGAAAGCCATCTCGAATACGTATCCATAAGTTATCTGAAGGCGCGTATACCTTGCTAACTGATTGATTCTGGAGATTTACTCTTGCCGCTCTGCTGGCCTTAGGGCTCGTCTTCGTTGGTGTATCAGAGGACCAATCGCCAGTACTAGCGCAACCAGAAAGAAATACCAGCAGGACTACAGCTGCAAACGTCAACCGCATTAGAAACGATCTTTCCAGGCGCGTATGACCGCTAGTACATGAGCGGGAGATGGTAAGTCTGCTTGATTAGCTATGGCTTTAGCCGCATACACCACTTCAGCTTGATTGCAGCGCATAAATGGATTGACCTGCAACTCTTGGCCAATAGTGGTTGGTATTGTAGGCAAGCCTTTGTTACGCAGTTCTTGTGCCTGCTGCGACCAAGAAATTAAATTCTGATTATTGGGCTCAACGACTAGAGCAAAGCGAATGTTCGATAAGGTGTATTCATGGGTGCAATACACCAAGGTATTTTTAGGAAGCGCTGCAAATGTCGCCAAAGATTGGCTCATTTGCGATGGTGTGCCTTCGAATAATCGACCACAGCCAGAAGCAAACAAGGTATCCCCACAAAACAACATGGGCTCAAGCACGTTGGCCTGCATATTGGCAAAGTAAGCAATGTGGCTTAAGGTGTGACCAGGAACTTCAAAAACCGTAAGACTAATGCGCGGGGAAACAATTTCTATCTTGTCACCTTCCTGTGCAATATGTGTACGCCCCGGTATGTTGTCCCCAGCAGGACCATAAACAGGAATGTGTTTACCCAGGGCACTGAGCAAATGAATAATGCCGCCTGTATGATCGGCATGGTGATGAGTAACAAGGATTCCCTTGAGAGTAAGCTGGGCGCGCGCAAGGTACTCAAGCACTGGTGCAGCGTCACCAGGATCCACCACAATTGCGGATTTTCCGTCATGAATACACCAGATGTAGTTATCATCAAAAGCCGGGATCGGCCATACCTGCAATAAAGTATTCTTATCCATAGCTTGATGATACCAACCCCACCCATACCCTCGCAGATGCCTGCACCCCCCTGGACTTCCTGGGAGAAATGGCTGCAATCTCCTCCAGGGCGCTATGTCCTGGGCTGGGAGCAAAGATGCTTTGATCAAATTGTGTGTGATGTATTTGGTTTCCATGCATTACAAATTGGCCTCCCCCAAATGAATGCCTTAAGCGAAAACCGCATGCCTTTGCATGTCCTGCTGATGCATGCAAATGACAATCGGGAATTAGCAAATCGTTTTCGCTGGCATTTGGTGGAAGGTCACTCCACGGAACTCCCTTTTGCCAATGAGAGCTTAGATTTAATCGTGCTACCTCATGTTCTCGAATTCGCGGCTGATCCACATCAAATACTGCGGGAAGTGGATCGCGTCTTGCGACCCGAAGGTCGCTTAATTATTTCAGGCTTCAATCCCGCTAGTTTGTGGGGTGCACGTCAGTATTTAAGTAGACTTGTTGGAAGCCCTTACCTGCCTAGAGATGGGCAATTTATTGGCTTAATTCGTATTAAGGACTGGTTACAGCTGTTGAATTACTCCTTGGATCGCGGTCACTTTGGTTGCTACAAATTTCCGCTCCAAGGTGATGCTGCTATGAAGCGGATGGATTTTATGGAGTCCATGGGTAATCGCTGGTGGCCCATTTTTGGCGCCGTTTTCTTGGTATCGGCTATAAAAAGGCAACAAGGAATGCGACTCATTGGCCAGGTACAAACGATGAGAGCCCCGACTATGGCTCAGCTGAGCCCTGCGGCTGAACGCAGTAAATTACGAACACCCATCAAAGAAACGCCCTAGACAATATAAAAGCAGTACATTAGAAATATGTCACACGCTGGATCTTCAAACCACACCCCTCATATCGTCATCTACACCGATGGAGCCTGCAAAGGCAACCCAGGACCGGGAGGCTGGGGTGCCGTACTTCGATCTGGCGGACATGAAAAACACATCCACGGTGGTGAAAAACTCACTACCAATAATCGTATGGAAATTAGTGCCGTTATATTCGCTCTCAAGGCCCTAAAGCAACGCAGCACTGTAGAGCTATGGACAGACTCGCAGTATGTCCAAAAAGGGGTCACAGAATGGTTAGAGAGCTGGAAAAAAAGGGGTTGGAAGACGGCCAGCAAAGAACCGATCAAAAATGCCGATTTATGGCAAGAATTAGACTCCCTCCTCCCCCATCATGAGATTTCTTGGCACTGGGTACGGGGTCATAATGGCCACCCAGGTAATGAATTAGCTGATCAACTAGCCAACAAGGGCGCGGAAGAGTTTTTAGCCTAATTTAGGCTACTCGTTTTAAGGGCTGACGATGCCCTCTTTTTTGGCGCATATGAGAGAATAGACCAGCTTTATAAGAGCGAAAAACGCACTTTTACGATAAAAAATCTAGAAAACGAGACTGTGTCGAAAATCGAAAATTACCTTGATCAGTTAGCTGGAAAACTGGTTCAACTGAAAAACTTGGGTACAGCACGCCTCTGCACCTTATGGGGCAAGACAGCGCCCCACGTATCCAAAATAAAAGCCGTTAATCCATCTGCCGCCAAAACAGTGCTGAGCCAGTATAAGTGGCGCATTCTCATTGTGATCGTTTTGCTATATGGCGCATCTAAGGCATACGAGTACTTTTTTCCATCGAACCCTAAGGGCAGTGGACCACAAACAATTACTAGCGTAGTTGTTGAAAAAAAAGATATTCCTTTAATCATTGAAGCAACTGGAACGATTGTCTCCGGAAATATTGTTGATATTCGCCCGATGGTGACCAACACTGTCGCCAAGATACACATTAAAGATGGCGAAGATGTAAAAGAAGGTCAAGTACTGTTTACATTAGACGATCGCAATGACCGAGCCAATTATGAAAAGCTGAGAGCATTGGCTGATGACGCCCAAAAGCAGTACTTGCGTGCCAAAGAGCTTGTGGCAAAAAACTTTATCTCAAAAGCAGGTCTCGAGACTTCAATGGCCAATGCTAAATCCGCACAGGCTGCTGCTAAAGCTGCGGAGGTTCAACTTTCTTTTGACACTATTCGCTCACCCATCAACGGCAAAGCAGGCATCATCAATGTCTTCCCTGGATCTTTGGTGCAAGCTAGCAATACAGTAATCAGCGCAACCAATCCTGCATCCACATCAACGACTAGCGCGATGGTAACCATTACTCAGCTAGATCCGATTAATGTGCAATTTGTCGTTCCAGAAAGAGACATCCCCATCCTCTTAGAGGGTAAACAATCCGATACACCACTGACTGTAAAAGTATCAATTGGGGGTGACAGTAAGAATGTTTACGAAGGACAAGTATTTGTTATTGATAATCAAGTTGATCCTTCTATTGCTGCGGTTCGTGTGCGCGCGCAAATTCCTAATCCAAAAATGACGCTACTACCTGGTCAATTTGCTAGGGTGACATTGAACGCAAAAACTATCACCGATGCGTTAGCAGTTCCATCCGAAGCGATTGTCATCAGCCCGAAAGGTCGTTTGGTATACGTTGTGGACAAAGACAATAAAGTGAGCGCTAAACCTATCAAAGTGAGCTACGAGTACAAAGGAACTTCAGTAGTCACCGGCATAGAGTCTGGCGACAGAGTTGTTGTAGAGGGCAAGCAAAATCTCAGACCCGGCAGCAAAATTCGTGAAGCAAAAGAAGGTGCCAAAACGAAGCCGGCCGATGAAGCAAGCAAGACACCTGCAAACGCCACTGAGAAAAAATGACGCTTTCTGAAATATGCATTAGACGACCCGTGATGACGGTGTTGCTCTCCATAGCAACTGTCATAGCGGGAACTGTGGCCTACTTCAACATCCCCGTTGCTGCACTGCCAAGCTTTAACACACCTATCATTTCTGTTAGCGCTAGCCTTCCGGGAGCTTCACCGGAGAATATGGCTTCTTCCGTTGCTCTTCCTCTCGAAAAAGAATTTTCAACCATTGATGGCATTAAGGTCATTAGCTCAACGAACACTCTAGGCTCTACCAGTATCACGCTGGAATTTAATAATGATCGTGATATTGATAAAGCAGCCGTGGATGTTCAGGCTGCTTTACTCAGGGCGCAAAGAAGATTGCCCATTGAAATGACAGTACCTCCGTCATACCGCAAGGTGAATCCTGCTGACACTGCCGTATTGGTTATACGGATGAGCTCGCCATCCTTAAGTCTGTCAGAGATCAATGCTTACGCCGAAAATCTACTCTCCCCCTCTATCTCGACCATTACCGGCGTGTCACAGGTATTGGTATACGGCGCAAAACGCTATGCAGTGCGTGTAAGCGTAAAGCCAGATGCGCTAGGTAATCGCAATATCACGATGGAGGAGTTGGCTACCGCAATAAACAAAGCTAACACTAATAGTCCGGTAGGTACTCTAGATGGGCCTCGTCAACTCATCACAATCTATGCCAATCCTCAATTAGTGAGAGCTGATGAATTTGCCAACCTTGTGATTGCGCAGCGCAATGGATTACCAGTATATCTTCGCGATGTAGCTGATGTTGAAGAGAGTTTTGAAGATGTAAAAACGTTTGCGACTGCAGCCGGCGAGCGTTCGATTGCAATTGGCATTTTGCGCCAACCTAACGCCAATACCGTCGAAGTAGTGAATGCAGTGAAGAAGTTACTTCCTACATTCCAAAAACAGATGCCAGCATCGATTAAGTTAACTCTCATCAACGATCGATCCCTCTCTATTATCGAAGCGATTCACGATGTCAATATCACGCTTGCTCTGACAATCCTGTTAGTTGTTTTGGTGATCTTCTTATTTTTAAAACGCTTATCAGCCACCCTAATACCTTCAATTAGCCTCCCCATTTCGCTCATTGGTGCATTTTTCTTGCTGTACTTTTTGGGCTACAGCTTGGACAACATCTCACTGCTGGGTATCACACTTGCCGTTGGTCTAGTGGTTGATGATGCCATTGTGGTGCTTGAAAATATCATGCGATATATAGAGGAAGGTATGGACCCCCTCAAGGCATCGCTTAAGGGCAGTAAAGAAGTTGGATTTACGATCATCTCGATCTCAATTTCCTTAGTTGCGGTATTTATCCCTCTCTTTTTTATGGCTGGCCCCATCGGTTTGCTATTTAGGGAATTTGCTGTTGTGGTGTCACTCTCAATCTTGGTTTCAGCAGTAGTTTCATTAACTATCGTTCCCCTACTCTGCAGCCGTTTTTTACCCAAGCCTGGTGACCATGGTAAAGAATATGAAATCACCAAAAAGTTTGATCGCGTCTTTAACTGGACCCTTAATACCTATGTTCACTACCTTGACCTTGCATTAAAAAATCGCAAGAAAGTACTCTGGGGCGCCATCTCTACTTTTTTTATTACCGTTGCTCTATTCATATATAGCCCTAAGGGATTCTTTCCTGAAGAAGACATTGGTCAAATTACCGCAACAACTGAAGCGGCGGAAGATACATCCTTTAAGGCCATGCTGGAGCTTCAGGATCGCGCTGCCGAGATTGTGAACAACGACCCCAATGTAGCGACGTCGATTTCGATTCTCGGTGGCGGTCAAAGTGCTGGAAGAAACACGGGGCGCTTTTTTATCATCCTAAAACCAAAGGGTGATCGAGAAAAGATGAGCAAAGTCATCGAAGGATTAAGAAACAAATTTAAAGAAATTCCAGGTCTGCAAGTCTATATGCGCCCTGTCCAAAACCTGCAACTTGGAGGCCGTAGTAGCAAAAGCCGTTATCAATTTACTTTGCAAAGTGTTGGCTTTGAGGGTGTTAATGAGTGGGCCGATAAGATGGCCCAAAAGATGCGTGCTGACCCAATTTTTAGAGATGTGACTAGCGATTCACAACTCAAAGGCCTAAATGTTCGAATTGAAATCAATCGCGAGCAAGCTGCCTTAGCAGGCGTTACTATCGCGGACATTCGGTCGGCTTTATATAACTCTTTTGGTGAGCGACAGGTTTCTACCATTTATACGCCCGTCAATACTTATTACGTCATTCTTGAAACGGCAGAAAATGATCGCCAGTTTGAAACCGATCTCAATAAAGTTTTTGTAAGGGGTAAAGCCACAGATAAACTGATTCCGTTGTCTAGCCTAGCCACTTTTGTGCGCGCGGTTGGGCCTACTGCTGTTAACCATCAAGGGCAAATTCCAGCAGTGACAATCTCCTTTAATTTGGCGCCTGATGTTTTTTTAGGTGATGCCACCAAAGCAATTGATAAATTTGAAAAAGAAATTAATCTACCGCCGTCCATTATTACCAGTTATGGTGGTGATGCCGCAGTATTTAAGGATAATCAATCAGGTCAAGTGATCCTCATACTGGCAGCCCTCGGAGTAATTTACATATTATTGGGATGTCTGTATGAAAGCTACATTCATCCTCTCACGATTCTTGCCGGACTTCCTTCGGCTGCCATTGGCGCAATATTAGCTCTGCGTATTTTTGGCTTTGAACTGACGGTGATTGCCTCCATCGGTATTTTGTTACTCATTGGTATTGTCAAAAAGAATGCAATTTTGATGATTGACTTTGCTCTTGAGGCGCAGCGCACCAAAGGCTTATCACCTGAAATGGCTATTAGAGAAGCTTGTATCTTGCGTTTTCGCCCCATCATGATGACCACCCTTGCTGCATTAATGGGTGCACTCCCAATCGCTTTTGGACTTGGAGCAGGTGCAGAATTGCGTCAACCTCTAGGTATTAGTGTTGCTGGCGGGTTGATATTTTCACAATTTGTGACTTTGATCATTACCCCTGTCATCTACCTTTATTTAGATAAATATGCAGGTAATGGTCCCATGGAAATTCCACCATCAGTGCTTGAGGGGACGTAATGCGCCAAGTTATTCTTGATACTGAAACCACAGGCTTAAATCCCGCAACAGGCGATCGCATTATCGAAATTGGTTGCGTAGAAATTATCGATCGGCGCCTAACTGATCGTACGTTTCACTATTACATCAATCCCGAGCGCGACATAGACGCAGGAGCCTTTGCAGTACACGGCTTATCGAGGGAATTTTTGTCGGATAAGCCAGTATTTGGCAATATTGTGGAGCAGCTTATTGAATTTGTGGATGGGGCCGAGATTGTGATTCATAACGCAGCCTTTGACTTGGGCTTTTTAGATAATGAATTCGCGCTACTAAAACGCCCACCTTTTCGCGGTCTCGCTTCTAAAATCATCGACACCCTGCTTGACGCGCGTCAAATGTTCCCAGGCAAGCGCAATTCCTTAGATGCGCTTTGTGATCGCTTTAATATCAGCAATGAACATAGAACATTACACGGAGCGCTACTGGACGCGCAACTTTTAGCTGAAGTGTATATCGCTATGACGAGGGGTCAAGAGGACCTTTCAATCGATTTAATTGATTACACGGTCGACTCTGATTCTGAAGGACAATCGAAAGCACTGCCTACCAATCTAAAAGTATTGGCCGCAAACAAAGATGATCTAGAGCAGCACGAGAAAATCTTGGCAGAGATTGCAAAGTCCAGCAAAAAGGACTCCGTTTGGAGTCCTTTATCTCAAAACCAATAGCATTAATTCGTTAAATAGCAGCAGCTATTGCCTTTCCTAAATCATCTGTTTTAGCTTTACCACCAAGATCAGGCGTTAGCGGTGCATGTCCTACGCCTGCTGATAATACCTTTTCAATGGCGGCAAAAATGGCATTGCCTGCTTGGGGGTATCCAAGGTGATCGAGCATCATGGCCGCGCTCCAAATTTGTCCAATAGGATTGGCAATCATCTTTCCATAAATATCCGGCGCAGAGCCGTGCACCGGCTCAAATAATGACGGAAACTTACCCTCAGGATTAATACTTCCTGATGGTGCTACTGCAATAGTGCCAGTGCATGCTGGCCCCAAATCTGACAATATGTCGCCAAACAAATTGCTTGCCACCACAACATCAAAACGGTCTGGATTCATTACGAAATGCGCAGCCAAAATATCAATATGATATTTATCAGTGCGAACATCAGAATATTTTTTCGCCATTGCCTCTACACGTTCATCCCAATACGGCATGGTAATGGCGATGCCATTGGATTTCGTCGCAGAAGTTAAATGCTTTTTGGGGCGGCTCTGAGCCAAATCGAAAGCATATTGCAAAATTCGATCGACACCTTGTCTTGTAAATACCGATTCTTGAATCACAAATTCTCGGTCAGTGTCAGGAAACATTTTTCCGCCGACACTAGAGTATTCGCCTTCGGTATTCTCACGAACGACAAAAAAATCAATGTCGCCAGGCTTGCGGTTAGCCAAAGGACAAGGTACGCCGGGCAATAAACGTACAGGTCGTAAGTTGACGTATTGATCAAATCCGCGACGGAACTGAATCAGGCTACCCCATAAAGAAACGTGATCGGGAAGAATGTTAGGCATGCCTACTGCGCCAAAGAAAATGGCATCGTATTGCATCAGCGTATCAAACCAATCATCTGGCAGCATCTTGCCGTGCTTCAAATAGTAATCACAGCTAGCAAAATCAAAATGATCAAACCGCATGCCGATACCAAACTTTTGATTTGCAGCCTCAAGAGAACGCAGCCCCTCGGGCATTACCTCTTTACCAATACCATCGCCTGGAATAACTGCAATTTTTGGATTCTTAAATATCTTTTTTGTACTCATGTGTTAGTTGTCTTTATTTTTTATTTGCAGGGATAAAAACCCCAAGGAAAAGTGTACTCGTTTCTTGCTTAACTAATCGCGCGCCGGATCTCGTCATGAGAACCATTTGATTTCTTACCAAGGGACTCACTATCGTAGTTTTCCGTATTTTCGATGGTTTCGGGCACATCTTCTTGCATGCGAATATTATCTTTAGGGCAAATAGGCGCCCCATAGCTAGCCCATTTTTTTAAAAGTGTGACTTCATAACCGCATTGACCACATTTAGCTTTACTTCTGGTGGCATTACTGGGTTTTGGAGGTGGAAAAACAATCGCCTGATGTGGGTATGGTCCAAGCTCTTGGCTAATCATCATTAGCTTTACAGTGAGCTCTTCAGTTGCGTGGGCCATTCTGGCAGGACCTTCGAGCCCGACTGTTTGAGCAATCCCTTTGAAATCCTCACCATGACCACTAAAGCAGTCGTCCACTGCGTGACACAACTCATGAACAAGTGTATCTAGCAACTGAACTGGATCGTCAATTTTGGGAGAAATAAAGATTTCATTAACACCGCCCCCCGAACGCTCTCTTGGCCAACACTGGCCAAGAGTAGTTCTTGGGCTACTTGAGGCAGGAAACCCACAGGAAACTCTTACAGGAGGAATTGCGTAACCCGCTTTTGAAAATATCGGCTCTAGGTGTTTTACAGCATCCTCTAGCCATGCTTCACGTACAGAATGTTGCTTCATTTTTCAGACTTTAATTAAGATTCAAAAGATAAATTGCGATCATACGCCACCAAAAGTAGAATACCTAAATGAAAGATCTAGAGAGCCTAAGCGCATCCCAAGCCGTCAAAGCTCTATCCAAAAGGGATATTCGAGCCACAGACCTATTGCTCTCTTGCCTTGACCGCATAGGACATCGAGAAAGCACCGTTAAGGCATGGGTTAGTCTTGGGAAAGAAAACGCTCTAATTCAGGCTAAAAGCTTCGACAAAGGGGTCTCTAAGGGGATTTTGCACGGATTGCCGATTGGGGTAAAAGATTTATTCGACACCTATGATCTTCCAACCTCTTACGGATCGCCAATTTATGCTCATCATTACCCAAGTGCGGATGCAGTCTCGGTTGCTTTAATGCGTCAGGCCGGAGGGATCATTCTTGGAAAAACCGTCACCACCGAGTTTGCCTCATTTAAAGGCAATAAAACGACGAATCCGCATGATTCAAAATACTCCCCTGGGGGGTCATCGAGTGGATCGGCGGCGGCTGTAGCAGACTTTATGGTTCCGATTGCCACGGGCAGCCAAACTGCAGGCTCAATTATCCGACCCGCATCTTATTGTGGGGTTGTTGGATTCAAGCCGAGTTTTGGAAAAGTCAGTATTGCCGGCGTGAAAAGCTTATCGCTTTCTCTCGACACTCTAGGTTGTTTTGGGCGTTCCGTTGAAGATGTAGCCCTGGGCGTTGCCGCTATGAGTGGTGATCTTTCTCTATCTACTGTAGAAGAGCTTCACAATAAACCTCGGATCAATATTTGCAAAACATCAGATTGGAGCCTTGCGAGCAAGGAGACTCAGAATGCTATTGCGCTTGCCAGATATGCTGCTCAGTCTATATCTAAATGCGCCGTTAACGATCTAGTGCTGCCAGAACTATTTCATGATCTTCGTCATGTTCAGACACGCATTATGCTTAGCGAAATGTCTCGCAGCCTCACATTTGAACGCAATCACTACTCCAAAAAAATCAGCCCATTAATTAATAAACTATTAAACGAAGGGTCAAGCATCCCTTATGAACAATATTCAAAAGATTTATTGTCCGCTTCATTAGCACGTTCTGCCATTGAGCAGCTATTTGATGATGACATTGATTTGATCATTGCGCCCAGTGCTGTTGGCGAAGCACCGCTAATTAAAGATGGCACCGGGGATCCTGTATTTTGCAGAATATGGACATTACTTGGGTTGCCATGTATCAATATCAACATATCGTACGGCCCCAGCGGTCTGCCTGTTGGCGTGCAACTGATCGCAGGACCCGGTAAGGATCGTTTTTTATTAAGCGCCGCGCGAGCCTTTGCTCTGACCTTGCCTGATCCCGTTTTGCGAGATCAGGCATAACAGTAACATTTAGTCTAGCGTGATATTTGCAGACTTAATGACCTTGTTCCAATAAGGAAGCTCTTTCTTTACGAGCGCCTCAGTAGCAGCTGGATTAAGGTAACGAATTTCAACACCTGCTGCATCAGCGCGCTCCTTTACTTCAGGTAAAGCTAAGCTTCTTTTAACAGCGTCAGCAAGCTTGTTCACAATAGGCTCGGGAGTTTTTGCCGGTGCAAACAAACCGACCCAAGACTCCAGCTGAAATGATGGTAATCCCGCCTCTGCAGTAGTTGGCACGTTTGGCATGCCTGGGTGACGATTTTTACCAGTAACCGCTAAGCCCTTCAATTTTCCACTCTGTATATGTTGCATCAGTGATGGTGGCGTTGAAATAAATACTTGAACTTGACCTGCAAGTACATCCTGAATGGCAGGACCCGATCCTTTATACGGGACGTGAACCATATCTACGCCTGTAGACTGTTTGAACATTTCAGTGCCAATATGTGACACAGATCCATTACCCTGTGAGGCATAGTTGAGTTTTCCAGGATTTGCTTTAGCGTAGGCAATAAATTCCTTAAGGTTATTGACTGGAACCGATGGATGAACAGCAATGACATTGGTCGATACTGTTAGCAATGCAATGGGAGAAAAATCTTTTACTGGGTCCCACGGCAGCTTATCCATCAAAGATGGGTTTCCAACGTGATACCCCGAGTAAGAAATCAACAAGGTATATCCATCTGGTTTCGCATTAGCAACATACTGGTATGCGATATTTCCGCTAGCGCCTGGTTTGTTATCAACCACAACCGGCTGACCAATCACTCTAGTGAGCGGCTCACTAAGTAAGCGTGCGGATGTATCCACTAGACCTCCGGGCGGATTGGGCACAACCAATGTAATCGTTTTATCAGGAAAAGATTGGGCTGCCACCAAATTGCTTGCGGTTACCAAGCCTGCAATAACAAGCCACTTTTTAGCCATTAGACCTTTATTAACAAATAATTTCATTTAATCTCCTTACTTTTTATATTTATCTTTGCCCTACTTTAACGCTTCCAAAAACAGACTGTGCCTCTCTTGGTAAGCAGCGCCAATAACGCTCATTTGCATGCACAGTAGCATTTAATGCGGCGGCAGCTTCCCAAGCCCATCGAGGTTTATATAAAAAAGCTCTTGCCAATGCTATCAGATCCGCATCTCCGTCTTGCAGTATTTCTTCAGCCTGATGGGGATCTGTTATCAAACCAACAGTAATAGTCGGCAATCCAGAGGCCTCTTTTACAACTTTTGCAAATGGCACTTGATATTTTGGACCTAAAGCAATTTTTTGCTTAGGAGAAATGCCTCCAGAAGATATATGCACAAAATCGCACCCCAGGGGTTTTAGCTGCTTTGCAAAAGAAGCTGTTTGCTCCGGAGTCCAACCCCCTTCCATCCAGTCACTTGCAGAAATACGTATTCCTAAGACGCCCTGATAAGCCGATCTGACCGAGGAAAACAACTCTAAAGGAAAACGGATTCGGTTTTCAAACGAACCACCGTATTCATCGGTTCGCTGATTGGCAATCGGCGATAGAAATTGATGCAACAAATATCCATGCGCTCCATGCAATTCAATGCCATCAATGCCGATACGATCAGCGCGTTTAGCTGCCATGACAAATGCATCAATGATGCTCTTTAATTCTTCTTTAGATAATTCATGAGGCAACCGTTCACCCTCTAATTGAGGAATCGCTGATGGCGCCAATGTCTCCCATCCGCCCTGATCAATGGGTAGCAGCTGCCCCCCTTCCCATGGAGTTGCACTTGAGGCTTTTCGTCCTGCATGCGCAAGCTGAATAAATACGGGTGTGGCTGGGGCCAGCTTGCGAGCACGAGTCAATTTATCCTTCAATGCGGCCTCAGTTCTGTCATCCCACAAGCCCAAACATGCTGGTGTGATGCGCGCCTGCGGAGTTACGCCTGTGGCTTCAATGATGAATAATGCAGCACCACTATTTAACAAGTTTCCCCAGTGCATTAAATGCCAATCCGTTGCTTCGCCATTCGAGGCCGAATATTGGCACATTGGCGCAACCACAATTCGATTTGCTAACTCCAGAGGTCCACGGGGTGAGCCCAGTGTGTAGGGAGTAAATAAAAGACTCATGCGAATGCCTTAAAAAATGTAGAAAAATGAGAAAAAAGGTCAAAATACACAAAATGCCATTAAGGGATAGAATATTTCATCAGCAGAATAAACGAGACAGCAAAATCTTGCAGGCAACGAATAACAAGGCTTTGCATAACCATTACCCAAAGAATATCGATTAATGATGAATGCAACCAAGGCGTTTGAATCCAAAGAAGATGTTGGCCACTACATTGGCGGATCAGTTGTTAACCCAAAAGATGGCCGCTTTGCCGATGTTTTCAATCCCGCCAAGGGATCTATCGCTCGTAGAGTAGCTTTAGCAAGCCGCAATGAAGTTGATGCTGCTGTAGCTGTGGCGCAAAAAGCTTTTGACTCTTGGAGTCAAACCAGCCCCCTGCGTCGCGCTCGCATTCTATTTAAATATTTAGAGTTACTCAACACGCATCGCGATGAACTTGCCGCCATTATTACTTCTGAACATGGCAAGGTATTTACAGATGCACAAGGTGAAGTTACACGTGGTATTGAAATTCTTGAATTTGCCACTGCAGCCCCAGAGCTACTAAAGGGTGATTACACAGAACAGGTGTCAACAGATATTGATAACTGGGTCATGCGCCAACCGCTGGGAGTGGTAGCCGGAATTACACCATTTAACTTCCCTGTCATGGTTCCTATGTGGATGTTTCCATTAGCCATAGCCTGCGGTAACACCTTTGTTCTTAAGCCAAGCCCTACAGACCCCTCCGCCTCGCTTTATATGGCAAAGTTATTAAAAGAGGCTGGGCTACCAGATGGTGTATTTAATGTGGTTCAGGGCGACAAAGAAGCGGTTGATGCATTAATAGAAAATCCTGATGTCAAGGCCATTAGCTTTGTCGGATCAACCCCCATCGCTAATTACATTTACGAACGCTGCGCCCATTTTGGCAAGCGATCTCAGGCACTGGGTGGCGCTAAGAATCATATGGTCATCATGCCAGATGCAGATATTGATAAAGCAATTGATGCTTTGGTTGGAGCAGCTTATGGCTCTGCGGGCGAGCGCTGCATGGCGATCTCTGTAGCCGTTTTGGTTGGCGACGTAGCGGACAAAATCATGCCTAAGCTCATTGAGCGCGCTAAAAGCCTGAAGATAAAAAATGGCATGGAGCTCGATGCCGAGATGGGCCCTATTGTTACCAAGGCAGCATTAGAACGTATCACTGGTTATATCGAGAGTGGCGTAGCTGCTGGTGCTAAATTGCTTGTTGATGGTCGTGGCTTCAAAGCACCCGGCAATGAGAACGGCTTTTTCTTGGGCGGCACTCTTTTCGATAATGTCACGCCTGATATGAAAATATATCTCGAAGAAATCTTTGGTCCTGTGTTGTCCTGTGTTCGTGTCGCTAACTTTACCGATGCACTAAATCTAGTAAACGCATGCGAATACGGCAATGGCGTGGCATGCTTTACTAGTGATGGCAATATCGCACGTGAATTTGCACGTCGCGTTCAAGTGGGCATGGTTGGCATTAACGTACCGATCCCAGTTCCAATGGCATGGCATGGCTTTGGCGGCTGGAAAAAATCTCTTTTTGGCGATATGCATGCTTACGGCAAGGAAGGCGTACGCTTTTACACAAAACAAAAAAGCGTTATGCAGCGGTGGCCTGAGAGCATTGCAAAAGGCGCTGAATTTGTCATGCCTACATCGAAATAAACCCTGCATTTCTGATTACAAGGGAAATGAGACAAAAAAATAGCGATCCTCGGATCGCTATTTTTATATAAGCCAAAGGGCTTATTGCAGAGTATTTTTAAACGCCGGCATGATGGGAACTGCGAGCACCTCGATGCCCTCCTCCCTTAATGATTCAGCCTCATCCAAGGTGGTTTGACCACGAATGCTACGCTCTGGGGCTTCCTTGTAATGAATCTTTCTTGCTTCTTCAGCAAAGGCAGTACCGACATCCTCAGACTTGCCCATTAGCTCGCGCATTCCTTTTAGAAAGGCAGCTTGGACCTGAGCCTCCAATTGAGAGTGGTCGTTACCAGTTAAGACAACCACTTCGCCACTATTTACCCCAACTTCTTCACCCGAAGCAACAACGGCCGCACTTGAAGACTTGGCGATATGGGGAGCTGATGGCATACGTGAAATTTGTGTGCTGTCACAAATAGGGCAAGCCAAAATCCCTTGCTCTTGCTGAGCAAGGCAGTCCTCTTCAGAGGAAAACCACCCTTCAAAGCGATGGTCTAAGGGACAAGCGAGGTTGTAGACTTTCATAAGAGCTATATAAGGGCATAAATGCCAAATTCAATAGATCCTATTTTAATGGGAATTCAAGCAACTGATTTAATTGGCGTGGGACTCACCAAACCCCGGCGATAGCGGTCCAACCAATACCCTGAAATAGTGGTTTTCACGTCCGTAATTTCACCCTCTTCGATCCATCCTAGCAATTGCTCTAGAGGAGCGGCAAAGACATCCAAAAACTCTTCATCATCAAGCTTGCTTTTACCCGGAACCAGATCCTCCGCCAGATATATATCAATAAGCTCTGTAGAGTAAGAAATGACTGGATGAATTCGACGGATATAGCTCCATTTTTTTGCTGTGTAACCTGTCTCTTCTTCAAGCTCACGTTGCGCACACAGTAAGTGATCCTCGCCGATTTCTAATTTTCCAGCGGGTATTTCGATACAAGCTTTGGCAATCGGATAGCGATACTGCCGCTCTAATAAAACCCTACCGTCATCCAAAATAGCTACAACAGCCACCGCGCCAGGATGAGTTAAATATTCACGGGCTGCTATATGACCATCGGGCAAGCGCACTTGATCACGTTTCATATTAAGGAAAATGCCGCCATAAATATCTTCACCTGAGACGCGCTCTTCACGCAGATGTTGATCTCCTTGCGGCAAATCGATAAAAGATTTTTCTGTCATAGCGATCTTTACTATAGCGTTGATATTAATTAAACCATCATAGATGATCAGGATGACATAGGTATGTCATACTGACTTATAAAACAATAGAGGCCCCTACAAGGAGCCTCTATTTATCTGATTGGTTGTGGGTTATGAGCCCAGCAAGGTCCGGCGCATAGCATCCAAACAAATGCTCATCAAACTGGCTGGAACGATGCCGATTGCCAATACCAAAATAGTGTTCATACTCAATAAGCCTTTAGCAAAACCAGTGCCCGTAATGGTTGCTTCATGTAATGGCTCATCAAAATACATTACCTTCACCACTCGTAAGTAGTAGAAAGCACCAATCAAAGATGCAAGGACGGCAATAATGGCCAATATCGTATGCTCGCCATCTACTAGCGCCTCTAAAACACCCAACTTAGCAGCAAATCCGACTGTTGGCGGAATACCGGCCAAGGAAAACATCATGACTAAGCCAATAAACGCAAACCAAGGATGCTTTTTATTGAGGCCTTTCAGACCATCTAATGTCTCGCAATCATATCCTTTGCGAGATAGAACCATGAGTAAACCGAATGTACCTAAAGTTGTTAAGACGTATGTAATGACATAAAACACGGATGCACTAAATGCATGATCATCAAATACCGACAACATGCCAAGCATCACAAAGCCCATCTGCGCGATAGCAGAATAAGCAAGCATACGTTTTACATTAGTTTGCGCAATCGCTGTGACGTTGCCAACCACCAATGACAATACTGCCAATAAGACCAGCATAGGCTGCCAATCACCCATCAACGGCAATAATGTATTGACCAATAAACGGAATAAGAGCGCGAATGCAGCAATCTTTGGTGCACCAGCAATCATCAAGGTCACAGCAGTTGGTGCGCCTTGGTATACATCAGGTACCCACATATGAAAAGGGACAACGCCTAATTTGAATGCAAGTCCAGCCACGATAAATACAAGACCAAATGCCATGACTAAATGATTTATACGTGGATCAGCGACAGTTCTAAAAATCTCTAGCAAATCTAAAGAGCCCGTCACTCCATAAAGCATTGACATACCGTAGAGCAAGAAACCTGAAGCCAATGCACCCAGAATGAAATACTTAATACCGGCTTCAACACTTTTCTCACTGGTGTGACGCATTGCAACCAATGCGTACATTGGCAATGCCATGAGCTCTAGACCTAGATACAAAGTGAGCAGATTTGCACCTGAGATCAACACCATCTGACCTAGCAGCGCCAACAAAATCATGACGATAAAGTCAGGACGAAATAGCGAACGGTCAGATAAATATTGCTTTGAATACACCAAGCTTACTAATACGGCTGCACATGAGCAAGCCTTGAGTAAATTAGATAGCGGATCTGATTGAAACAATCCATTCATGGCAACAATGGATACATCCCCCATTCGGCCAATGAAAGCAAAAATAAGATAAACCAACAAAATTAATGAAAAGAAATAGACAAATCCAACACCACGGGGAGTGTGGAAGATATCCTGCTCAACACCGGGCGTAGTTGGAACTCTTTCGCGTACATAAACACTAGCAACCAGCAACAAACAAGTGGCTAGTAGTAAAACGAGTTCCGGCAGGATGGCGTATAGGTCGAATGCTTGCATTTGCTTTTACTCAGAGTTTGCTTACAGCAACATGCTGCAACAGATTGATTACCGCGGGATGAATGATGTCTGTAAATGGCTTTGGATAAACACCCATGCCAATTACGCAAATCGCCAATACTGTCATCATGAAATATTCACGAGCATTGAGATCTTTCAATTCTTCAACATGATGATTGTGAATGGCGCCAAAAAAGACACGCTTGACCATCCAAAGTGAATACGCAGCACCTAAAATCAGAGCGGTGGCAGCCAAAATACCAATTACGAAGTCATAATCTACGGCCGCCAGAATCACCATAAACTCACCAACGAACCCTGATGTTGCAGGCAATCCGCAGTTTGCCATTGCCATTAAAACAGCAAAAGCAGTAAAAGCTGGCATGCGATGTACTACGCCACCGTAGTCAGCAATCTGGCGAGTGTGCATACGATCGTAGAGAACCCCAATAGATAGGAACATTGCGCCTGCAACAAAACCGTGGGAGATCATCTGCACTATTCCACCCTCAATGCCCAGTGGACTAAACAGGAAGAAACCTAGTGTGACAAAGCCCATATGCGCTACAGATGAGTACGCAACCAGCTTTTTCATATCCTTTTGAACGAGCGCTACAGCACCCACATAAATCACAGCCACTAAGGACAAGAAGATCACGAATGGGCCAAGATATTGGCTAGCATCCGGAGCGATCGGCAATGAAAAACGTAAGAAGCCATAAGCGCCTAGCTTTAACATGATGGCAGCCAAGACAACAGAGCCCCCTGTTGGCGCCTCGACGTGAACGTCTGGCAACCAAGTGTGCAGTGGCCACATTGGCACTTTCACAGCAAATGCCATAAAGAAGGCGAAGAACAACAAGATTTGCTCAACAATATCGAGGCGAGCATTTTGCCAGGCCAAGATATCAAAGCTATTTGTCACGTTATAGAGATACAGCATGGCAACTAAAGTTAGTAAGGAGCCAAGCAAGGTGTAGAGGAAGAACTTAAATGCTGCATATATCCGGTTATGTCCGCCCCAGACGCCAATGATGATGTACATCGGAATTAAGGTAGCTTCAAAGAAGACATAAAACAGTAGAGCATCTAATGCGCAAAATACGCCAATCATTAATCCAGAAAGGATCATGAATGACGCCATGTATTGGGATACTTTAGTGTCAATCACTTCCCATGCTGCAATCACTACAAAAATATTGATAAATGCAGTCAGAACAATGAACCATACAGATATGCCATCGATACCTAGGTAGTAATTAATGTCGTAACGTGGGATCCAGCTGATTTTTTCTACAAATTGCATGCCAGGGTTGGCAATATCAAATTGGGTTATCAAAGGTAAGGTGGCGATAAATCCAATTACCGCACCAATGAGCGCTAACCAGCGCACTCCAGCGGATGGCTTCTCGGACCCATAAAACAAAATAATGAGTCCAAAAACAATCGGGGTCCAAATGGCGTAAGAAAGAATCATAGTGGCTACTTAAGTAACAAAGGCCTAGCGAACAAAAGGTAGGTAAGCATATAAAACCCAAGCCAGCAAAATCGCCAAGCCTGCAATCATTGCAAACGCATAGTGATAAACATAACCGGATTGCAGATGACGAATAACACCAGCAAAGCGCCCTACTGTATGCGCACTGCCGTTAACAAAGAAGCCATCAATGACCTTCTGATCGCCACGATGCCACAAGATACTGCCAATCCAAATCAGTCCCTTAGCAAATACAGCTTGGTTAAGGTCATCTAAATAGTATTTGTTATCAAACAATTTTTTGATGGGAGCAAAAGCCTGAGCCACTTTCTCTGGAAGCGATGGAACCCACAGGTATCCAATGGCTGCAACCAAAACACCCGCCACAACCAATCCTAAAACTGGAGAAGTAAACGCATGTATTGCCATCGCCACTGGCCCATGGAATTCTTCTGCCAGCTCTTTCATCACAGGATGTCGTGCCAAATCAATAAAAATGGAATCGCCAAAATAAGTTCCAAATAACAAAGGCGTGATTGTGTAGAAGCCAATAATGACTGATGGAATCGCCAGAAGAATTAATGGCAAGGTCACTACCAATGGAGACTCATGCGGTTTTTCACCTGGCGCTAAGCCATGATGCGCGTGATCATCGCCCTGCTCTGCGTGCTCATGATGATGAGAATCTGCATGACCCCAACGAGCTTTACCATGAAATACCCAGAAATAGAGACGGAAGGAATAGAGGGCAGTAACAAACACGCTTGCCATCACCGCAAAGTAAGCAAAACCAGAGCCAGGGATGTGGCTTGCAGCTACCGCCTCAATGATGGAATCTTTTGAGTAAAAACCGGAGAAAAATGGCGTGCCAATTAATGCCAAATTGCCTAACAGCATCATCAAGCAAGTGATAGGCATGTATTTCCATAAGCCACCCATCTTGCGCATATCCTGTTCATGGTGCATACCCAAAATGACACTACCTGCAGCAAGGAACAACAATGCCTTAAAGAATGCATGAGTCATCAAATGAAAAATTGCTACTGGATATGCAGATACACCCAATGCAACAGTCATGTAACCCAATTGCGACAATGTTGAATAAGCCACGACGCGTTTAATGTCGTTTTGAACGATGCCCAAGAATCCCATAAAGAGTGCTGTGATAGAGCCAATAACCAAAATAAAGCTCAAGGCCACATCTGATAACTCAAATAATGGTGACATCCGCGATACCATGAAGATGCCAGCAGTAACCATCGTTGCTGCGTGAATCAATGCAGAGATAGGTGTTGGACCTTCCATCGAATCTGGCAACCAAACATGCAATGGAAACTGTGCAGATTTACCCATTGCACCAATGAACAAGCAAATACAAGCAACAGTTAGTAAATTCCAGCCAGTGCCAGGCAAAGTTTGTGCGGCTAAGGCGGTATTTTGAGAGAAGATCACGTCATATTGCATGGAACCCGTGCTCGCAAGCAATAAACCGATGCCCAGAATAAAACCAAAGTCGCCCACACGGTTGACCAAGAACGCTTTCATATTGGCAAATACGGCTGATTGACGCTCAAAGTAAAAACCAATTAGCAAATACGACACCACACCCACTGCTTCCCAACCAAAGAAGAGTTGCAAGAGGTTATTGCTCATGACCAACATCAACATGGCAAAGGTAAATAATGAAATGTAAGAGAAGAATCGGTTATACCCCTCTTCACCATGCATGTACCCGATGGTATAGATATGCACCATCAGCGACACAAATGTGACTACGCACATCATTGTTGCTGTGAGAGGATCAATTAAAAATCCAATATCTAAATTCAACTCACCTAACTGCATCCAGCGATATACAGTGCCATTGAAGTAGAAGCCATCCATGACTTGGGCAAGAACATTGCAGGACAACACAAATGCAATAGTGACTCCCAAAATGGTGACAAATTGGCTTGCGCCATGGCCAATGCGGTTACCACCCAATTTAGTTCCGAACAGTCCGGCGATGATAGAGCCGACCAATGGAGCCAATGGAATGGCGCAGAGAACAGGAATAGTTAAGGTCAATTGCATGACTAGCCTTTAAGGTGGTCAAGATCTTCAGCGTTAATGGTGTCGACCTTACGGAACAGAACCACCAATATTGCCAAACCAATGGCCGCTTCAGCAGCGGCTACTGTCAAAATAAAGAATACGAATACTTGGCCCGCCATATCGCCTAAATAGTGCGAGAAGGCAACAAAATTCATGTTGACCGAAAGAAGCATTAATTCAATTGCCATTAAAAGAACAATGACATTCTTACGGTTTAAAAAGATTCCAATCACGCTAGCGGCAAATAAAATTGCGCTAAGCACTAAGTAATGAGCCAGAGTAATACTCATTTCTTTTCTCCTCTAGCATCTTGTTTTGCAGCAATATCAGCACCCATTTTGACAATGCGCATACGATCTGCTGCAACCACATTGACCTGCTCGTGAATATTTTGAGATTTAGTGTCTTTACGATTGCGTAACGTTAATGCCACTGCAGCAATGATCGCTACCAACAGGATCACACCTGCCACTTCAAAGGCATAAACATAATCACCAAATATCAACATGCCTAATGCTTGAGTATTATTAGCAGCGACCTCTTCTGGCATTGGTTGCACGGGAGCATTTGTACCAATAAAGCTGCGAATAATCACAATCGACAATTCCAGCACGATGACAGCACCCATTAGAAATGCTACCGGCAAAAACTTTCTAAAATCACGACGCAAATGCTCCAAATCCAAATCGAGCATCATGACCACAAACAGGAACAGCACCATCACGGCGCCGACATAAACCAATATCAAAGCGAGGCTGAGGAATTCTGCTTTAAGCAACATCCATAAACCCGATGCACAGAAAAATGCTAGGACTAAAAAAAGCGCTGCGTGAACTGGATTACGAGCAGTAATCACACGCAAAGCAGATACCACCAACAGACCTGCAAAGCCGTAGAAGAAAACCGCAAACAAAGTAGAAGGATCGAATGTCATAGTAATGTGTGCTCGATTCGATTAACGGTAAGGCGCATCAATAGCGCGTTTAGCGGCAATATCTTTTTCATACTTATCACCTACAGCCAAGAGCATTTCCTTGGTGAAATACAAATCACCACGCTTATCGCCAAAATACTCAAAAATATTCGTCTCAACAATGGCATCTACTGGGCATGCTTCTTCACAGAAACCACAGAAGATACATTTCGTTAGATCAATGTCATAACGTGAAGTGCGACGTGTGCCATCATCACGCTCGGCGGTCTCAATGGTGATCGCATAAGCTGGACAAACCGCCTCGCAAAGTTTGCAGCCGATGCAACGCTCTTCGCCATTTTCATAGCGACGCAATGCATGCAAGCCACGAAAGCGATTGGATAATGGAGTCTTTTCGTCAGGATATTGAACGGTAATCTTTGGCTTAAAGAGATAACGGCCAGTAATCGACATGCCCGTCAAAATATCTTTGAGCATTAAGCTATCGAGGAATTGGGAAATTTTCTTAAACATGATCGATCAACTTATTTCCAAATATTCCATGGAGATACTACCCAGGCACCGATAACAACCACCCAGAATACTGAGATGGGAATAAAGATCTTCCAGCCTAAACGCATGATTTGGTCATAGCGGTAGCGCGGCAATGTTGCGCGCAACCAGATCACACAAGACAACAGGAAGAAAGTTTTACCAAATAGCCAGAAGAAGCCTGGAATATCACGCAAGATTGGCAGGTCAACGATAGGCAACCAACCACCTAAGAACATGATCGAAGCCACTGCTGCGATCAGAATCATATTGGCATACTCAGCCAGGAAGAACATGGCAAAAGACATGCCAGAGTACTCAACCATATGACCGGCAACAATTTCAGATTCGCCTTCAACGACGTCAAATGGATGACGGTTGGTTTCAGCAACACCTGAAATGAAGTAAATCAGGAACATCGGCAATAAGGGTAACCAATTCCATGACAAGAAATTGAGTCCCATATTTGCAAAGTAGCCTTGCTCTTGTGATGCCACAATGGCGCTCAAATTCAGCGAGCCAGAAGTAATCAATACCGTTACTAACGCAAAGCCCATGGCAATTTCATAAGAGATCATCTGAGCAGAGGCGCGCATTGCGCCAAGGAACGGATACTTGGAGTTGGATGACCAACCAGCCAAAATCACACCATATACACCGATGGATGAAATGGCCATGATGTAAAGCAGGCCAGCGTTGACATCTGCCAGCACCATTTTTGCTTGGAAGGGAATCACTGCCCAGGCAGCAAATGCAGGTGCAATCACCATCACTGGCGCAATAAAGTACAAAACTTTGCTAGCTTGCGCTGGAGAAATGATCTCCTTCATCAAGAGCTTTAGAGCATCAGCAATTGGCTGCAATAAACCTAACGGACCCACGCGATTAGGACCAAGACGAATATGCATCCAGCCAATTAATTTGCGCTCCCATAGTGTTAGGTAGGCAACACAGCCAAACATCGGCAACACAATAATGACAATACGCACCAATGCCCAAACCAATGGCCACAGGGAGCCAAAAATCGCTTCGCCCTGAGTGGTGATGAGGTTCAAGAAATTATCCATCTCGTCCCTTATGCCTTGCTAACAGTTACAGGACCAAACATGGATCCTAATTTGACACCAGCCGATGTGCCCGCAGAAATTCTTGCAACACCCGGAGCTAAATTAGCCTCTAAGGTAACAGGCAAAGTTACTGAGCGATCGCCCTGAGTCACTAGCACGCTGTCACCTTCTTTGAGATTCATTTCATTAAAGAGTTTTTGACCGAGACCCACTTGATTGCCACGCTTAGCGTCACGCGTCAATTGCAATGCGGGGGAACGACGAACAATCTGATCAACCGCGTAAATATTCACGTCTGCTATGCGCTCTAGGCCAGCTGCAATTGCATTGCTATTGCTGACACTCGCAATAGAACTCACGTTATTTAGGCGAGTGCAATAGTTATCGCCCAATCCCTCACCAAGGACTTCTTCTGGCAAGTTATAGAGAAAGCCCTCTAAGCCCAATAATCCACCAAGGACACGCAATACTTTCCATGCTGGGCGCGAGTCGCCCAAAGGTTTTACAGATGGCTGAATAGTCTGCGCCCTGCCTTCTGCATTGACAAAAGTACCCACAGTTTCGGTGAATGGGGTAATCGGCAAGATAACGTCAGCAACCTCTAATAGATCAGCCGATTGATATGCGCTTAATGCAATAACAGTGTTTGCTTTGGCTAACGCTTCTCTAGCTTGCTGTGAATTTGGCAAATCAGAATCAGGCTCAATATTCATCAACAACACAGCGCGAAGATCGCCTGACAATAGAGAATTCACGCCAGGTCCATTTGCACTGACTAAGGATGCACCAACCGCATTGCCGCCAACAGGCAAAAATCCTAAAGTAGCTCCAGTTTGTTGCGCGATAAATTGCGCCAATACATGCAAGTCAGATGCTTGAGGATGGCTGATAGCGGCTGAGCCAATCAACACCGCTGAATTTGCGCCCGATAACAAACTATCGGCAATTTTTTGTGCTGTTACTGAAACGGTAACATTTGGAGTTCCCGCTGGGAGTGATGCAGACTTCGCCTTTGCAATGGCTGCTGCAATCTCGCTTAAAGCACTCAACCACGCACTTGGCGCTGCCGCAAGACCGAGTGTAGGGATTAGCCAATCATCGCCACCCGCATCAATGCGAGAGATTTGCAAACCACGCTTTGAAGCGCTGCGTAAACGGGCAGCGAGAATAGGCTGATCTTTACGCAAGAAACTACCAATGACTAGCGCACGATCCAAGTCGCTCAATTTAGCAACAGGCATTCCAAGCCATGGTGCAGAAGCAGCGCCATTGATATTGGTTTGGCGTAAACGTGTTTCCACGTTATTTGATCCGAGGCCACGCACAATCTTTTGCAGAAGATGCAATTCTTCTACGCTTGAAATTGGATGCGCCAAGGCACCAATGGATTGAACGCCACTTTCAGCAGCTATTTTCTGCAGTGAACTTGCCACATAATCTAGGGCAGATTGCCAATCCGTTTCTAGCCACTGTCCACCCTGCTTCACCATAGGAGTGGTAACGCGATCAGCGCTATTTAAACCTTCATAAGAGAAGCGATCACGATCGCTAATCCAGCATTCATTAATAGCTTCATTTTCTAAAGCCACTACGCGCATTACTTTGTTATTTTTCGTTTGAACAGTAGTGTTTGAACCTAAGCTGTCATGAGGACTGACAGAGCGCTTACGACCCAACTCCCATGTGCGCGCTTCATAACGGAATGGCTTACTAGTCAATGCGCCTACTGGGCAAAGATCAATCATATTTCCAGAGAGCTCAGAATCTACTGTTTGACCAACAAACGTCGTAATCTCGGAATGCTCTCCGCGATTGATCATGCCTAGCTCCATCACCCCGGCAATTTCTTGCCCAAAACGGACGCAGCGGGTGCAATGAATGCAACGACTCATCTCTTGCATAGAGATCAGCGGACCTACATTCTTATGAAATACAACCCGCTTCTCTTCTTCGTAACGAGAATTGGACTTTCCATAACCAACGGCTAAATCTTGTAACTGACATTCGCCACCTTGGTCGCAAATTGGGCAATCCAATGGGTGATTAATTAATAAAAACTCCATTACAGAGCGTTGCGCCTCTACAGCTTTTGCTGAGTGGGTGTAAACCTTCATACCCTGCGTTACTGGAGTAGCACAAGCTGGCAATGGTTTTGGTGCTTTCTCAACTTCAACCAAACACATGCGGCAGTTAGCTGCAATAGACAATTTCTTGTGATAGCAGAAATGCGGCACATAAGTACCGAGCTTGTTCGCGGCGTGCATCACCATCGAACCTTGCGGAACTTCTACCGTCTTACCATCTAATTCGATCTCTACCATGCTCACTTTAAGATGTCCCGTGCTCAATAACTTATAAAGGTTTAGCAGAATCTAAGCAGCGCTTATGTTCTACGTGATACGCAAATTCATCCATGTAATGCTTCAACATGCCGCGCACCGGCATCGCAGCTGCATCACCCAAGGCGCAAATCGTACGACCTTGAATATTGGCAGCAACATCGTTGAGTAAATCCAAATCTTCTGGACGCCCTTGACCATGCTCAATGCGGTGAACAATGCGCCATAACCAACCTGTACCCTCACGGCAAGGCGTACATTGACCGCAAGATTCTTCGTGATAGAAGTACGACAGGCGCTCTAATGCGCGTACCATGCAGCGAGTCTCATTCATCACAATCACCGCCCCAGATCCCAACATAGAACCGGCTTTTGCAATGCTGTCGTAATCCATAGTCAGATCCATCATCTGCGCACCAGGAATCACTGGAGCGGATGAACCGCCAGGAATAACTGCTTTAATCGCTTTTCCGTCGCGCATACCACCTGCCAACTTGAGAAGCTCAGCAAAAGGTGTACCCAATGGAATCTCATAGTTGCCTGGATGCACAACATCACCAGAAACTGAAAATATCTTCGTGCCACCATTATTAGGCTTACCAAGGTCCAGGTAAGCCTGTCCGCCAATCGCCAAAATAAATGGCACAGCAGCAAACGTTTCAGTGTTGTTAATCGTCGTTGGCTTGCCGTACAAGCCAAAACTAGCTGGGAATGGCGGCTTAAAGCGTGGCTGTCCTTTTTTACCCTCCAAGGATTCCAACAAAGCAGTTTCTTCGCCACAAATGTATGCACCCCAACCTGGAGCAGCATGCAATTGGAACGAGAAGTCGCTACCTAAAATTTTGTCACCCAAGTAACCAGCAGCACGCGCTTCTTCTAGGGCTTCTTCAAAGCGTGAGTACACTTCCCAGATTTCACCGTGAATATAGTTATATCCAGCAGTGATACCCATGGTGTAGGCACCAATAATCATGCCTTCAATCAATGCATGGGGGTTGTAACGCATGATGTCGCGGTCTTTGAATGTACCTGGCTCACCCTCGTCACTATTGCAAACTAAATATTTTTGCCCTGGGAATTGACGGGGCATAAAACTCCACTTCAACCCAGTTGGAAAGCCCGCACCTCCACGACCACGCAGTGAAGAGGCTTTCAATTCAGCAATGATGGCATCAGGGGCCACCTTATCATTAATCAAACGACGCAATTGCTGATAGCCGCCGCGGCTCTCATAATCTTTTAAACGCCAATTCTCACCATTCAATCCTGCAAGAATTAAAGGCTTAATGTGACGATCGTGCAAGCTGGTCATGCTGCCTTCCCTTCTGCACGAAGCTCAGAAAGCAGAGCATCAATTTTTTCTTTACTCATAAAACTGCACATGCGCTTGTCATTTACTAACATGACTGGGGAATCGCCACAGGCCCCCATGCACTCACCTTCTTTTAATGTAAAGGTGCCACATGGCGTTGTTTCATTAAAGCCAATTCCCAATGTCTCTTTAAGATAAGTTGCAGCCGTTTCACCATGGGTTAATTGGCAAGGTAAGTTTGTGCAAATGACTAACTTGTACTTACCCACCGGCTTGGTGTTGTACATGTTGTAAAAGGTTGCAACTTCTTCAACTGCAATGGTTGGCATTTCTAAAATTTGCGCAACGGTCGCAATGACCTCAGGGGATACCCAGCCCACCTCAGTTTGCGCAGCAATCAACGATGCCATCACGGCAGACTGCTTTTGCTCTGGTGGATATTTAGCAACATTACGGGCAATATCTGCCAGCGTTTTGTCGGATAGTTGAAGCGTTGTTGTCATTAAGTCATCCTTGGCGCGCTGTAATTAGCGGTCAATCTCCCCGAACACAATATCTTGCGTACCAATAATGGTGACCGCATCAGCCAACATATGTCCGCGTGACATCTCATCCATGGCGGAGAGGTGCACAAATCCAGGCGCACGAATCTTCATGCGATAAGGCTTGTTGGCACCATCAGATATGAGGTAGATACCAAACTCACCCTTTGGATGCTCAACCGCTGAATAAGCCTCACCATCTGGCACATGAATACCTTCGGTAAATAATTTGAAGTGGTGAATTAACTCTTCCATATTGGTTTTCATATCCACACGTTTTGGTGGAGATACCTTATGGTTATCGCTCATTACAGGACCAGGGTTAGCTTTTAACCAAGCTACGCACTGCTTAATGATGCGATTAGATTGACGCATTTCTTCCATGCGAACTAGATAACGATCATATGAATCACCATTGACACCTACCGGGATATCAAAATCAAGGCGATCATAGACTTCATAAGGTTGCTTCTTGCGCAAATCCCACTCAATACCTGATCCGCGCAACATCGGACCCGTAAAGCCAAGCTGCAATGCTCGTTCAGGACTAACAACACCAATGTTGACCAAGCGCTGCTTCCAGATACGGTTATCGGTCAGCAAATTGCAATACTCATCCACATTGGCATCAAAGCCTTGAGTGAATTGATCTATGAAATCAAGCAAAGTACCGCTACGATTTTCATTCAAACGCTTTACTGCAGACGCACTACGAATTTTGGATTTGTCGTACTGTGCCATTTGATCTGGTAAATCACGATAGACGCCGCCTGGACGATAATAAGCAGCGTGCATACGAGCGCCAGAGACTGCTTCGTACATGTCAAAAATGTCTTCGCGGTCACGGAAGGCATATAGGAATACTGCCATCGCGCCAACGTCTAGGCCATGACAACCAATCCAAAGCAAATGATTGAGCAAACGAGTAAGTTCGTCATACATTACTCGAATGTATTGAGCACGTAATGGCACATCAATTTGCAATAACTTTTCTATTGCTAATACATATGCATGTTCATTAGACATCATGGAGACGTAATCCAAGCGGTCCATATATGGAACATTCTGAATCCAGGTACGTGTCTCTGCTAACTTTTCAGTCGCACGATGCAATAAACCAATATGTGGGTCAGCACGCTGAATTACCTCACCATCTAACTCCAACACAAGACGTAAAACACCGTGTGCTGCAGGATGCTGCGGACCAAAATTGAGGGTGTAGTTCTTAATTTGTGCCATGGCTTATACCGAACCTCCGTACTGTTCTTCGCGAACGATACGCGGTGTAATTTCACGAGCTTCAATCGTGACAGGCTGGTATACGACCCGTTTTAATTCAGGGTCATAGCGCATTTCTACATTGCCACTGATTGGGAAATCTTTTCTGAATGGGTGACCAATAAAGCCATAGTCAGTCAAGATGCGACGTAAGTCTTGATGGCCCTCAAAAATAATGCCGTAGAGATCAAACGCTTCGCGTTCAAACCAGTTAGCGCAATTCCAGACTGGCGTAAGGGATGCCACAACTGGGTAACTATCATCGGGTGCAAATACGCGCACACGTAGACGCCAATTATGTTCTAACGACAACAAATGACTCACTACACCAAAGCGCTGCCCTGCCCATGAGCCTTCACGAAAATCCTGATAATCAACGCCACATAAATCAATGAGTTGCTCAAATGCTAATGTAGGATCGTCACGAAGCATTAAGGCTGACTCAAAATAAGTATCTGCATTCAATACAACGGTGACTTCACCGAGAGCAATTTCGACAGACTGAATGCGCTTACCGAGAACCTTTTCAAGGTTTGCCGCTAACTGAACTAAACGATCTGACATTGCTTAGGCCTTCCGCGCAATCGTGCTTGTGCGAGCGATCTTAGATTGCAACTGAATAATTCCATAGATCAACGCTTCTGCGGTTGGAGGACAGCCAGGAACATAAATATCAACTGGCACGATACGGTCGCAACCGCGCACTACTGAATAAGAGTTATGGTAATAACCGCCACCGTTTGCACATGAACCCATCGAGATCACCCAGCGAGGCTCGGGCATTTGGTCATAAACCTTGCGCAAGGCTGGAGCCATCTTGTTGCATAGGGTTCCTGCCACAATCATCAAATCTGATTGACGCGGAGATGGGCGAAAGACAACGCCAAAACGGTCTAGGTCATAACGGGAGGCACCAGCATGCATCATCTCTACTGCACAACAGGCCAAACCAAATGTCATGGGCCATAAAGAACCATTACGTGTCCAGTTAATTAACTGGTCCGCAGTGGTA
>NZ_JAHBAK020000069.1 GCF_018500155.2 Polynucleobacter sp. | reverse complement strand
AGATGTGTATAAGAGACAGAATATGGATCGCAAATAAAAAAGGTCGTCCGTTGACGGCCTTTTACTCTTTCGTTGGCAGTTATGCAGGCTGAGCTTCGCTCTCAGTGATTTTTTCGAGAGCCCCAGCTAGATGACCCACGGTACGATCTACATGACCTAACTTCTCAAGACCAAAGAGTCCAATTCGGAAGGTGCGGAAATCTGGTCGTTCATCACACTGCAAAGGAACACCTGCAGCAGTTTGCAAGCCAAGTGCAATAAACTTTTTACCGGATTGGATATCAGGGTCTTTGGTATAGCTCACCACTACCCCTGGCGCTTGATAGCCTTTTGCGGATACAGACTGATATCCCTTGGACTCCAATAATTGTCGTACTTTAGTGCCAAGCTCAACCTGTTTTGCTTTGAGATTAGCAAAGCCCAAGGATTGAGTCTCCTTCATTACATTACGCAAAATCTTTAATGCGTCCGTTGGCATGGTTGTGTGATACACATGCCCGCCCTTTTCATAGGCCTCCATGATCTGGAGCCATTTTTTTAGATCCATTGAAAAACTGCTGCTCTGAGTGGATTCAATTCGCTCGCGCGCTCTATCACCTAATGCAATTAAGGCACAGCAAGGTGAACTACTCCAACCTTTTTGAGGCGCAGTAATCAACACATCGACATTGCAGGCTTTCATATCTACCCACATCGCTCCTGAAGCAATGCAATCTAGAACAAACAATCCGTTTACTGAACGTACCGCCTCACCAACAGCCTTGAGATATTCATCAGGCAAGATAATGCCAGCGGAAGTTTCAACATGCGGAGCAAAAACAACTGCAGGCTTTTCTTTTTTTATATAAGCAACCACTTCTTCGATCGGCGCTGGCGCAAACACACCTTGTGCCGAATCTTCTAATTGACGACCCTTCAATACGGTGATGTCACTAGTGATGTGTGCCAAGTCAAAAATCTGAGTCCAGCGATAGCTAAACCAACCGTTGCGTAATACCAAACACTTTTCATTGTTTGCAAATTGACGCGCTACGGCTTCCATGCCAAAAGTGCCGCTACCGGGAACGATCACAGCGGAACTGGCGTTATAAGCATCCTTAAGAACACTAGAGATATCTACCATCACACGCTTAAATTCTTCTGACATGTGATTTAAGGAGCGGTCGGTATAAACGACTGAGAACTCTAATAGTCCATCTGGATCGACATTGGGGAGCAAGCCTGGCATAGTGATTTCCTGGTAATTCTGTGAATAGCCCTAAATGATACCGATTTAAGGGTTTTTTGCTATGTCCGCGCTCAAGCATCCCTCTTTAAAAGGTCTGTGAGAAAGATTTATCAGTCAGAACCGAGTTGTAAGGTGTTTTTTTGCCGTTTTTCAATGGCATTTTTCAATAATGCTGCAGCGCGGAAAGGTCCATGGGCAAACTTTCCATAAGGCATTGTCAAAAATAAACCCATCACAAAGCCAAGATGAATGACGAGCCAAATCGACATATAGACGGTGTCTCGATAGGCCAACAAACCGAGTCCTGAAATGCTAATCAGCAGTAGCAACAGTATGAATGCCCTATCCATCGGTCGTTGAGTGATATCCCCATGTGCCTGATCTCTGCGCATATTTAGGTAAAGCAATCCCATTGGACCAATCACCAAGCCTATACCACCTAAAGTACCCAATACCACTGGCAAACTATTAAGCGCATAAGGCGCGTGCAACCCTAAGAAGTAGTGATAGATCGTAGCAACACTTGTTGCGGCAAAACACAACAAGAATCCATAGAAAGTAAAGTGGTGAAAGCGTCTGCGCCACAACGAGAAAGCATCGTCCTCATTATTACAACCTTCGCCATGACCACCGCCTAAGTATTTTAGAGAGAGCACATCATGCATTGCTTCAGCAGCAGCTGCACCTGATGGGTCACCTGGAGTAATCTGACGCCAAAAACGCATCACACCAATCAGGATTGCCAGGATCGAAAAGGTAAATACGCTACCAAAAATCAACACCAAGGTATTGTGCGGAAAAACCGCATAAAAATTACCGTCAAGAACACCACCAAAGAAACTACCATTTAGCGTCAGTGCAAGCAGCAAAAATCCCATGATGGCAATAGAAGTGCCCAACGCTACCGCGATTCCATTGGACTGATAAAGCTGCCCCATGGTGTATGGCCAAGCAAAATCAATATAGGTTTCTTTGCGTACGCGCGCCATTGCTTGCGGGACATTCACAGCAAAGTCATGCGGAGGCGCATATTGACACGCATGCAGACATGCGCCGCAATTATGACAAAGATTAGCTAAGTAATGAACATCCGCTGTACCAAACTCGATCCGACGAGTCATTGCCGGAAATACGGCGCAAAACCCTTCACAGTAACGACAGGCATTGCAAATCTGCATAATGCGTGCCACTTCTTTTTCAGGACTGGGATTAGCTAAATCACTTGCCTCTTCGATGAGCGCATCAAGCTTTTGCATCTATCGACTCCTTTTTTGCGGCGGCCTTTGCGGCACTAACCCCAGCGATACGTCCAAAGACCGTGCCAATCGCCATGCCTATGCCTGCTGTATAGCCTTTACCCAAAACGTTGCCAGCCATCATCTCACCTGCAACAAACAAATTCTTACTAGGTTTACCCTCAAAATAAACGGCCGCATCTTGATCAGTCTTTAGCCCCAAGTAGGTAAAGGTCACTCCGGGCTTTACTGCATAAGCATAAAATGGGCCTACATCAATCCTACGAGCCCAGTGCGTTTTGGGCGGGTTGAGATTTTCGGTATGGCAATCATCTAGGGCTGTGTGATCAAAAGTGCCTTCAACACAAGCCGCGTTAAAGTCTTGAATTGTCTTTAGCAATGTTGCTCGATCAACTCTCAACTTATCAGCCAATTCTTCCAAAGTGTCTGCTTTTTCGCCAGCAAAAACTGGTGGCATAAAACGACCCAAAGCTTTGGAATCAATAATCGAATAGGCTACTTGGCCTGGCTGTTGCGCTACCAATCTACCCCAAATGGCATATCGCTTGGGCCAAAAATCTTCGCCTTCATCATAAAAACGTTCGCCATTTTTATTGACCACAATGCCTAACGAGACGCAATCAATTCTGGTACAAATGCCACCATCATATAAAGGAGCACGGGCATCAATTGCCACCATATGCGCTTGAGTAGGGTCGCCCACTGAATCCGCGCCGGCACTAATCATGTTTTTCAGCAAGACGCCCATATTGAAACGGGTGCCCCGTATAAGAAAATTATCGGCAGGATATTCGCCTAAAGCATTTTTTCCCCAAGCCTCTTTTAGCCACTCTAAGTTCGATTCAAATCCACCAGCAGCAAGCACGCAAGATTTAGCTTGAATGCGCTCTTTACCAATATGGGCCGCTACGAACTGACCATCTTTGACCTCTATAGAGTCCACTGGTGATTCATACCGAATTTGCACGCCTAATTTTTCTGCGCTACGGTAATACGCATTCACCAGTGCTTTGCCACCACCCATGAAGAAGGCGTTTGTGCGGGAGAGATGTAATGTGCCCGATAGTGGAGCCTGAAAGTGCACGCCATGTTTCATCATCCAATCACGGCAACTAGAAGAAGAGCGAATGACTAAGCGAGCAAGCTTTTCATTGGTAAGTCCACCTGTAACCTTGAGCAAATCATCCCAATACTCCTCTTCCGAATAAGTGCCCAAGAGAACATCTTGAGGGCCATCATGCATTGCACGCAAATTACGTGTGTGCGAAGAATTACCGCCACGCCACACTTTTGGGGCCGCTTCCAATAACAACACGCTCGCGCCAGCCTCTCTGGCCATCAGAGCAGCGCACAAAGCTGCATTTCCACCGCCAATTACGAGAACATCAACCATAGCTAAAAGTGTGTTTGAAAAGATTACTTTACTGTTTTTAGGCGAACCTAGTGAGATTAGGAAGAAGCGCTTTGGGTCGGCCCCTGCTTAGAAGACACCCAAATACCAATCACAATGAGAGCAAATGCAAGTCCGTGAAAGAGCCGCGGCGGCTCCCCTAACATTGCAGCAGAAAGAATCGCTGTAAATAAGGGGATGAAATTAGCAAAAAAAGCTGCTACGGTAGGCCCTGCTCCATTTACACCCAACCCCCAGCAACGATAAGCAATTAAGGATGGTCCAATGGCAACAAATACGATTAAAGAACCCGTCCACCAATTGAGCTCCAGATGCGCATGACCTGAGGCAATCTCAAAGAGATCAAAAAATCCCGTCCAAAGAAGGCCTATCAATACTTGTGCCATTAAAAACTCCGCCCATGGCCATTGGCGCTCTGTACTGGATCCAGGACGACTGAGCATCCAACTATAAAAAGCCCACAATATAGTGGCCAACATAATCAATAAATCACCGATAACCATTTGCATCGATAGCAATGTAGCTAACTCACCCCTCGTTAATACAATTGCCACTCCGAGCAATGAAACAAGAGCTCCAATTAATTGCAATAGATTAGGCTTTGTTTGATAAAACACTGCACCAATGAATAACATCCAAATAGGCATGCTTGCACCAATCAAGGTGACATTAATCGCCGTTGAAGTTTGCAGGGCTAAATATAAAAGTACGTTATAGCTTCCAACGCCAAATAATCCCAATAGTAAAAACCGCTTCTTGTTCTGCCAGAGAGCGCTTTGGGGTTTAAATACACGCCATCCTAATGGCAATAAAAGTAACCCCGCTAGACCCCAGCGGGCTGCACTTAAGGTAATGGGAGAAATGCTGCCGACTAATAAACGGCCAGCAATCGCATTTCCGGCCCATAAAGCAGTGGCAATCAATAGGTAAGTTGCTGTAGCAAAGGTAAGCTTGGGCATGCAATCGTCACAAGAAGGCGTCAAATAGATGCGCCATTTATCGGTAATCCTTAGTATTTTAGAAACAAATCCTGGGTATTGCTAAGATATGGCTTAAATAAATTCGTGCTCTACCAACAAAGCAGCCATGAAGGATCACTGTGCCAATTATTACCAATATTGAAGATCTGCGGGTTTTACATAAAAAACGCACCCCTAAAATGTTCTATGACTACGCTGATTCCGGGTCTTGGACAGAGTCCACCTATCGCGCCAATGAGTCCGATTTTCAGAAGATCAAACTGCGTCAACGCGTAGCCGTTGACATGACCAATCGCACCACCAAGACCAAAATGATCGGGCAAGAGGTTGCCATGCCAGTAGCTCTTGCACCCACCGGATTAACTGGGATGCAACACGCCGATGGTGAAATATTGGCAGCAAAAGCAGCAGAAAAATTTGGTGTGCCCTTCTGCCTGTCGACGATGAGCATTTGCTCGATTGAAGATGTTGCAGAGCGCACTACTAAACCATTTTGGTTTCAGTTATACGTCATGAAAGATCGAGGCTTTATTGAGCGACTCATTGAACGCGCCAAAGCCGCAAAGTGTTCTGCCCTAGTTCTGACATTGGATTTGCAGATATTAGGTCAACGTCACAAAGATCTAAAAAATGGTTTATCTGCACCGCCAAAGTTGACAATTGCCAACATGATCAATATGGCCACCAAGCCACGCTGGTGTCTGGGCATGGCAATGACACCACGCAGAACATTTCGCAATATTGTGGGTCATGCAACCGGGGTTGGCAATATGTCCTCCCTTTCATCTTGGACCGCCGAGCAGTTTGATCCTGGCCTGAATTGGGGCGATGTGGAGTGGATCAAAAAACTGTGGGGTGGCAAGCTCATTATTAAAGGCATCTTGGACGAGGGCGATGCCCGCTTAGCAGCTAACTCTGGCGCAGATGCACTGATCGTCTCGAATCATGGCGGACGCCAACTCGATGGAGCAATCTCTAGTATTAAAGCCTTACCTGGTATTGTGGATGCAGTTGGCAAAGATATAGAAGTATGGATGGACGGTGGGATTCGTTCTGGTCAAGACGTCCTCAAAGCCTGGGCATTAGGTGCACGCGGCACAATGATTGGCCGGCCTTTTCTGTATGGCTTAGGCGCCATGGGGGAGGCGGGCGTCACAAAATGCCTTGAACTCATTCATAACGAATTAGATATCACTATGGCCTTTACTGGGCATCGCGACATTCAAAATGTTGGCAAAGATATCTTATATCCAGGAACTTTTTAAATTTCTTATTTACTCAACCATCCCGTTTTAGTTTTTGGAATTTCATTCCTCAGCTTTTCTATTGCTGTTTGGTTTGGCAATGCTGTTCTTAGTCGTTATCGAACAAAAGATACGGAGACCTCTGAGGATCTTGGCATTATTCAGACTGCAACTCTCACATTATTAGCGCTCATTATCGGCTTTACCTTCTCTATGGCAATTGATCGCCATGACAATCGCGAAACCCTTGAGGAAGGTGAAGCGAATGCTATCGGCACACAATACTTAAGAGCAGATCTACTACCAGCAAATGCATCAGAACAAACAAAAGTGCTTTTGCGGCAGTATTTAGATCAACGCATCCTGTTTTATTCAAAACAAAGCAAGGAAAAAGTTCAAGAAATCCGCCAAAGAACTGATGAACTCCAAGATGCGCTTTGGCAATCGATCCTACCGACAGCCCGCTCACAACCTGGCCCTATTTCAGCGCTAGTTGTATCTGGCATGAATGATGTTTTAAATTCTCAAGGGTACGTTCAGGCTGCTTGGTGGAATCGCATCCCCTACCCAGCATGGGCACTGATGGCAGCCATTGCACTGTGTGCCAATGTATTAGTTGGATTTGGTGCGCGCAACTTTCAAAAGAATGTTGCCCTCTTTATGATCTTCCCTTTTATTACTTCCATCTCTTTCTTTTTGATAGCGGATATTGATAGCCCTAGAGGTGGAGTCATTCGCATAGAGGCTCGCAACCTCATTACCCTAAAAGAGAATTTAAGCGCCAAAAACAGCGCATCAAATTCTTCCCTCAAGCTTCGCTAAGTTCACTTTAGAACTCATCCCCATAGGCAACCCATTTGAAACGTCTTGTAGATGTATATAAAAACCGAGGTCGCGATTTGGTGTGGACTTATGTCATCATTCTCCGCAACGATGCAGACTTTCATCCTGCTCAAGTCGATTTTGAGATAGAAGCCTTAAGGCTATCCCAGGTCGACAAGCGGGGCTCTCTCAATGAATTAAGCGCCAAAGTCAGGCTTAATTAGCCCATTTACCCCTTAATGAGAGGGGTTTTGCTGTCGAGATTGCTATTGCAAATGAGATTCATTATCATTTATGAGAAATCTCATTTACTAGCTATTCCTTATGTCATCAAAGCACTATCACCCTGCGTCCATATTCCTGCACTGGCTCGTATTCTTTTTAGTGATTGCAGCATTTATCACCATAGAACTTAAGGGGCAGTTCCCTAAAGGGAGCGAAGCTAGGGAGCTCTGTAAGTCTATCCATGGAGTCTTTGGGCAACTCATTTTTATAGCAATGGCAATTCGACTGGTAATCCGCTTTAAGTATGGCGTACCCACCCCAACCAATCCCATGCCCATATTCGCCAATTTGGCAAAAATGATGCACTGGATACTTTATGCTCTATTGTTAATTTCCCCCATCTTTGGATTTCTATATTTTCAATATGGTGGAAAAGAAATTCATTTCTTTGGTTTAGTGTGGCCTCAGTTTGTGACTCCAAATCCTGAAACCAAGAAACTCATGGAAGGAATTCATGAGTTTTTAGGAAACTCGCTATATTTTCTTATTGGTCTTCATGCCGTAGCTGGCTTATGGCAACATTACGTTATTAAGGACGACACATTGCGTCGCATGTTAAACAAAGTCAAGGCGCATGCTTAAGGAGTAATGCCAATGAAACCGCTTTCTAAAAAAGCAAAGATGGCCGTAGGATGGACGGTATTAATGACTGTCGTTGGAACCGCCCTGCTACATCAATGGGAATTCTTTGCTATGGGGTGCGCATCTTTGGCTTTATTGCTCGTGGCGAATCATTATGATCTCCTCAAAGATCCTGAAGATAAATAATCAGCGCCTAGGGCTTTTTTTAAAAGCAGCAACAACTCACTTCGCTTTTTGTAGGCTCACACTAAACTGATCGCGAATACATCGAGATAGCGCCATAAATTCTGCAGTATGCGCAGTAGAGGATCTAGCCGCCAAAGCAATGACTCTTTTTGGCGCTGGCGCTGCCATCGCTTTTGCAATCAAATCGCTGTTATTTAAGAGACTGCTTTTTACGGCCATCTCCGGCAATAACGCAATCCCAAATCCCGATTCCACCATTTGCAACAGCGTTAGCAGACTCGTCGCTTCCATGCCATCATCTTTGCGTATATCGGGCTTTTTGCAAGCCTGTAGACTATGCTCGCGCAGGCAATGCCCTTCCTCTAGCAACAAAAGTCTCTCAGCCATTTTGGCCGGCAACGTTACCTCCTTGCCTTTCAATGCGGGATCACCCTCTTTTGCAACCAACCAAAAAGGATCGTCAAACAACTCTTCCACTAGTAGTCCACTGACGTCATAAGGCAAAGCTATGAGAGCAAAATCCAACTTATGTTCTGCAAGTCTGGTCAATAGATTCGCAGTGAGATCTTCACGCAAAGTAATCTTCAGATCGGGAAAGCGTTTTCTTATTTCTGGCAATACCGATGGTAATAAAAACGGTGCAATCGTTGGAATTACGCCCAAACGTATCGTAGCTGTCATAGGCTTACCGGATGCGCTGGCATATTCCACCAAATCCTCAGAGGCTGCCAATATTGTTCTAGCGCGTTCGAGCACCTCTAAACCCGCTGGCGTAATGGAGACATTTTGACGATCACGTTCCACCAACTGAATACCCAGACCATCTTCCAACTCTTTTAGACCTGCACTCAGAGTGGATTGCCCCACAAAACAAGTCTCTGCTGCGCGTGTGAAATTGAGCTCCTTGGCAAGAGCCACTAGATAACTTAACTGTCTTAATGACGGTAAATAGGCCATAACGCTCTTTTATCGAAGATTTAGATAAATATTACCATCATTATTCAGAATAGCGATATTAGTGAAGAATGTAAGCAATTTGCAAATGACTTTTAATACAAAGGCTCAGGTTCAGATGAAATTAAATTTAAACTCGATGTTCATTTATCAACAAGAGGCTCATCTTGAATCAAAACACCATCCACCCTCTAGCGCCAATTGTGATTATTGGTAGCGGCTTAGCCGGTTATACCGTTATACGCGAAATTCGCAAACTTAATAAAGAGATACCCATCACACTTGTTACCAAGGAGCCTGGATATTTTTATTCTAAGCCCATGCTTTCCACTGCGATTGCAGGCAATAAGGATGCAAACCAATTAATTACCACGCCAGCTGACGCTATGGCATCGCAATTGAATATTCAAATTTTTTCTGAAACAGATGTGACTGCAATTAGTAGTGATCAGCAAGTCATCTTCACCAACAAAGGGGATATTCCATACAGCAAGCTTGTTCTAGCCTTAGGCGCTGATCAGATTCGCATTCCTTTACAAGGTAACGCTGCCAGCGAAGTATTAACAGTGAATGATCTTGCAGATTATGCAAAGTTTCGCAAGCAGATTGCCAATAAAAAGAAGGTTGCCATTCTGGGAGCCGGCTTAATAGGATGCGAATTTGCTAACGATCTTATATCAGGCGGCTTTGAAGTGGATGTGATTGATATGGCTCCCCATGCCCTAGGACGCCTGATACCAGAAAATGTAGCGAGTGCATTACAAAGCAAACTCAGCTCAGCTGGAGTGCGCTGGCATTTCAACACTACCGTGCAATCGATTGATCGCGCTAACGAGCAGCATAGAATGAGCTTAACCAACGGCAATACCATCAACGCTGATGTAGTCCTATCGGCAGTGGGACTTAAACCGAGAATTGCGCTTGCACAATCAGCCGGCATTAAGACTCATATCGGGATTCAAGTAAACCGTCGATTAGAAACCAACTTACCAAATATCTATGCCATCGGAGATTGCGCTGAAGTAGAAGGTCTAGTATTGCCTTATGTCATGCCTATCATGCAAGCAGCAAGAGCATTGGCTGCGACACTAACCGGTCAAGATACCGCACTCACCTACCCTGCAATGCCAGTCATGGTGAAAACTCCGGCGTTTGCCACTATTGTTTCGCCGCCTGCAAAGGATGCGGTTGGTCAGTGGAAAACCCATTCCGCCGAGGACGGCCTTGAGGCGCGCTTTGAGTCAGAGGACGGTAAGTTACTAGGCTTTGTTTTAATGGGGACTGCAACCAATCAGCGTGCTGCACTCACAAAAGAATTGCCGCCTTTACTAGCTTAAGCTTAGTTGCGCATAAACAAAAGGCCTGCATAGCAGGCCTTTTTATTGCCATCTTTAAATGATTAAGAAATGATGACAAACCAAGTGGTGTTGTGTGATTGAGCAACCATCAAAAATAACATTGGTACTGACAGTATCGTATTAATGCGAGATGTCATCATGGCAATACGAGCAGATTTTGCCTTTGCATCAGCGTCGACAGTAACAATACCTAAAGCGCGCTTTTGATTAGGCCAAATAATGAACCACACATTAATTGCCATCACCAACGCAATCCACATGCCCAATCCAATTGCACGGAATGGTGATTGCAAAGTAAACGCTTGATGCAAATAACCATTCAAACCAGCAACGATTAGACCCGTAATCACAGTAAACAGCGCTGCATAACGAAACCAAAATAATGCTGTTGGCGCAATGACTTTGCCAATCGCTGGTTTTTGTTCATCTGGAATTTTTGGCATGGAAGGTATCTGCACAAAATTAAAGTACCAAAGCAGGCCAATCCACATCACCCCAAACATGACATGCAACCAACGAAAAACAAAGGGCAACTCAGGAGAGCTAAAGTTTCCGCCTAAAGCAAAAATAATCAGTATGAGGAGGACAAATCCTGCCAATACTGTCCGCCCCAAAGAAGTCAAAATCGATGACATGATTATTCCTGCTGCATTAAGCAAAATTTTTGGCAACAAAATCCCAGTTCACGAGATTCCAAAAATTCTCTACGTACTTAGGTCTGGCATTGCGTGTATCTATGTAATAGGCATGCTCCCAAACATCGCAAGTTAACAAAGGCTTGGCATCTGTTGTCAATGGTGTTGCAGCATTGCTAGTTGAGACCAGATCTAATGAGCCATCAGGTTTTTTCACCAACCAAGCCCAACCAGAACCAAAGGTGCCAACTGCACACTTAGTGAATTCTTCCTTAAACTTATCAAAAGAACCCCACTTAGCATTGATTGCCTTAGCCAGATCGCCAGTTGGCTCCCCTCCACCATTAGGTTTCATTCCCATCCAATAAAAGGTGTGGTTCCAAACCTGAGCCGCGTTATTAAAAACACCACCTGATGATTTTTTAACAATCTCTTCAAGAGAGGCATTTTCAAAATCTGTGCCCTTAATTAAATTGTTTAAATTGGTGATGTAGGTTTGATGGTGTTTGCCATAGTGATATTCAAGAGTCTCCTTAGATATATAAGGTGCTAAAGCATCAAGCGCGTAAGGCAATGTCGGTAAAGTATGTTCCATTTCGTTCCTTTGCTTTTTTAATAAATTTCAGGCTAAAGTGCCTATAAGGGCTTACTATAGTCCATTCTGATTTTTTTGTTTGAAGACCCCTTTTTTTGAATTTTTACCTAAAATAGCAGCTAAAACTATAACGACTATCAAGCCCTCAACTCATTCTTCAATCGAGACACTGTTATGAATCTGCCATTACTAAATAAACTGCTCATTGCCACAGTCCTAGGAATCACTGGATTTTCAGCGAGCATTAAAGCTCAAGAGTTCCCCCCCAAAAAAACCATCACGATTGTGGTTGGGTTTGCACCAGGTGGGTCTGCTGACAATGCGGCCAGGGTCATTGCCAAGAAATTGAGTGAAGATCTTGGGCAAAACGTGATCGTAGATAACAAGCCTGGTGCAGGCGGTAATATTGCCCACGCTTACACCGCAACAGCACCGGCTGATGGTTCGGTCATTCTATTTGGCTCGATAGGCCCCCTCTCAATAGCTCCGCATTTCATGAAGCTACCTTACGATCCTCAGAAAGATTTGGCGCCACTAACAATGGGCGTTACTTTTCCCAATGTTTTAGTAGTGACTCCTGAGCTTGGGGTGAAGAACTTAAAAGAATATATTGCTTTAGCAAAGAAAAATCCTGGTACCGTCACCTTTGCATCAACCGGCAGCGGCTCGGCCTCGCACCTGCAAGGTGAACTCTTAAATTCCCGCGCTGATATTGATACAGTGCACGTTCCCTATAAAGGCGGCAGCCCGGCAATGGTGGATTTACTTGGTGGCAGAGTATCTTCCTATTACTCGGCTTTAGCTACAGCAGATCCCTATATCAAAAACGGCAAACTCATTCCGATTGCGACAACTGGCTTAAAACGCGCACCCACGCTCCCTAACGTGCCAACCATCGCAGAATCAGGTTACCCCGGCTTTGATGCTAGCAATTGGTATGCCTTTGTAGCGCCAGGGAAAACTCCGGATAGTATTTTAGAGAAATGGAATAAAGCACTGGTTGCAGTACTCAATGACAAAGCAACTAACAAACAACTTGCAGATCATGGTCTTACACCTAACCCCGGCAGCCGGGAAGATCTACAAAAATATATCGCAAGTCAGTCTGCGATGTGGGGAAAAATTATTACTGATAGAAAAATTACCGCTGAGTAACTTAAAATTACGCAGCGGTTTTTTAAGTCGAAAGTGATGCTAGCAAAGACTGCTTACTGAGCAGTCCAGCCACCATCCATATTCCAGGCAACGCCACGTACTTCAGAGGCATCAGGGCCACATAAAAACACTGCTAAAGCAGCCAATTGCTCAGGGGTTACAAATTGACCAGAGGGTTGCTTCTCAGAAACTAAGGCTATCTTAGCCGCTTCATTTGAAATCCCCTCGCGCTCTGCACGAGCATCCACTTGCTTTTGCACCAGTGGCGTCAATACCCAGCCTGGGCAAATTGCATTGCAAGTAATTCCAGTGCGCGCATTTTCAAGAGCGGTGACTTTGGTCAAACCAACGATGCCGTGCTTTGCTGCAACATAAGCCGCTTTTTGTGTTGACGCTACCAAGCCATGCACAGAAGCAATATTAATAATGCGACCCCAGTTACGCTTCTTCATACCTGGCAATGCATGATGCGTCGTATGAAAGGCAGAACTTAAGTTAATCGCAATAATGGCATCCCATTTATCAGTCGGAAAATCTTCAATATTCGCTGTGTGCTGAATACCGGCGTTATTCACCAAAATATCTAACGTACCAAAACGCTTTTCTGTTTGCTTAATCAAGTCCTCAATTTCAGCTGGCTTACTCATGTCTGCGCCGTGATAATCCACCTCTACACCGCATGCTTTAATCTTCGCAATTGCCTCGTCTTTTTCACCAAAGCCATTGACCATAATATTGGCACCCTGCTTTGCAAGAGCTATTGCCATGCCCAAGCCAATACCGCTAGTAGATCCCGTAACGAGTGCTGTTTTACCTTTTAATGTCGACATAATTATTTCTCAGGTGTTTTAGAAAAAATAGAACTCAAAGCATAACATTAGATGATATGCAGCCAATGGCCTAACTGGTGCCAAAAGCTATCTGGAACTAAGGTCAGTAGCCACGTTAATGTCACATAACGCAGCAATTTGCCAATAAACATATAAATAATGCAAGACTGCCAAGGGAGTCTTAGCCATCCAGCTGCCAAGCATAAGGGGTCACCCAATCCAGGAAACCAAGAAAGCAACAGAATTTTTGGGCCCCAGTTTTCAAGCCAGGCTTTCATCTTGGGATCCTTTGACTCACCAACTGCTCTCATGCCACTACGGGCAATATATCCAAGCCACCAATCAAACATGCCACCAAGCGTATTGCCTACAGTTGCCACCATAATAGCCACCCAAAATAAATGAGGATTTAAGGTGATGTAGCCAAAAAGAATAGGCTCTGAACCAACAGGTAATAAAGTGGCAGAAACAAATGCGCTTACAAAGACAGCCGGTAGCCCTACCGAAGGCAAGCCAAACCATCCAAAAAAATGCGCAAGCGCGTGTTCCATGAAACGCAGTCCTTTATCAATGCTTTTCTAGGATTAGATCAATCCCATTTGGTCTATTTTGCCTTGTTTTACAGCCCCTCCATGATTTTTGAAACTTGCTTAAACTATTGGTTTGCGATCCACATCGCCCTAAATCAAGAAAACTGAGACATAAATGAACCACCCGATTCCCAAACCCGATCAATACCAAGATATGCGCGAAGCGTTGCGCAGCCTCTGTAGCAGCTTCGACTCTGCATATTGGCAAAAGATTGATCATGATCGCGACTACCCAGAGGCTTTTGTAAGGGCTATGACTGAGGCAGGTTGGCTATCCGCACTCATTCCAGAAGAATATGGTGGCTCAGGTTTAGGGTTGGCTGAGGCCTCGGTCATTATGGAAGAAATTAATTTTTCGGGCGGCAATTCAGGTTCATGTCATGGACAGATGTACAACATGGGCACCCTACTTCGCCATGGCAGTGAAATACAAAAGAAAATGTATCTACCAAAGATTGCCACAGGGGAATTACGCTTACAAAGCATGGCTGTTACAGAACCTACGACTGGCACTGACACCACGAAACTCAAAACGACTGCCGTCAAAAAAGGGGATAAGTATGTGGTGAATGGTCAAAAAGTGTGGATCTCTCGCATTCAACATTCTGATTTAATGATTTTATTAGCTCGTACCACTCCAATATCCGAAGTGCAACGCAAGTCCGAAGGTATGTCGATTTTTATTGTCAATCTCAAGGATGCCATTGGCAAAGGCATGGAGGTCCGACCGATTGCCAATATGGTCAATCACGAGACGAACGAAGTTTTTTTCGATAACCTAGAAATCCCCGCAGAAAACCTCATCGGCACTGAAGGCCAAGGATTTAAATACATTCTTGATGGTCTGAATGCTGAGCGAACCCTAATTGCCGCCGAATGTATAGGCGATGCCTATTGGTTTATAGATCGCGCACGTCGCTATGCCAATGATCGCGTAGTGTTCGACCGTCCCATCGGCAAAAATCAAGGCATTCAATTTCCTATTGCAGATAGTTATATCGAAACTGAGGCAGCCAATTTAATGCGCTTTAAGGCATGCGAACTATTTGATAATCACCAGCCCTGTGGCCCCGAAGCAAATATGGCAAAGTTTCTCGCAGCCAAAGCTTCATGGGAGGCGGCGAACGCTTGCCTACAAACCCATGGTGGGTTCGGTTTTGCCAATGAATATGATGTAGAGCGTAAATTTAGAGAGACACGGCTGTATCAAGTCGCACCAATTTCAACAAACTTAATCTACTCATATGTTGCAGAACATATCTTAGGTTTACCCAGATCCTTCTAAACACTTCTTCGTAGATTATCCAATCTCTAAACTAATATGAGCACCCGTCCACTTGATGGCATTACCGTTGTCTCTCTAGAGCACGCTATTGCTGCACCTTTTTGCACCCGCCAATTAGCCGATCTAGGGGCTCGTGTGATCAAGGTAGAACGCCCAGGAAGCGGGGACTTTGCGCGAGCATACGACAAACAAGTGAAGGGGCAATCGTCTCACTTTGTATGGGTTAATCGCTCAAAAGAGAGCTTAACCCTCGATTTAAAACAGCCAGCCGCATTAGCTGCATTAAAAACGCTACTGAAAACAGCCGATGTTTTAGTACAAAATCTGGCTCCTGGGGCGGCGGCGCGTATGGGACTTACGGCAGAGCTTTTGCAAAAAGACAATCCTCGACTCATCCTCTGCGATATTTCTGGTTACGGCAATGATGGACCTTATCGCGATAAAAAAGCTTATGACCTTTTAATTCAGAGCGAGGCAGGCTTTTTATCAGTAACAGGCACGCCAGAAACCCCTAGTAAAGCAGGCAATTCGATTGCGGATATTGCAGCAGGCATGTACGCCTATACCAACGTATTGGCGGCTTTATTGCAAAGAGAAAAAACGGGCAAAGGTTCGGTCATTGATGTATCAATGTTAGAGTCTTTGAGCGAGTGGATGAGCTTTCCTTTGTATTACGCCTATGATGGTGCTGATGCGCCTCCGAGAAATGGCGCATCGCATGCCACAATCTATCCTTATGGCCCCTTTAAAGCAGGGGATGGCAAAACCGTCATGCTGGGTCTTCAAAATGAACGTGAGTGGGCACAATTTTGTGAAACAGTTCTTGAAAAACCTGAGCTAGCTATTGACGAACGCTTCGATAAGAACTTTAAGCGCAATGAAAGGCGAGCAGAATTGCTACAGATTATCGATGCCTGTTTTAGCAAACTCTCTTCCACCGAATTGATCGCAAGGCTAGAAAAAGCGCAAATTGCCAACGCACATCTCAATGACATGGCAGGCTTATGGCAACATGATCAATTGAAGGCACGCAACCGCTGGACAGAAATAGACACACCAAACGGGCAGATTCCTGCCCTACTACCTCCAGGTCTCAACAACAGCTACCAATACCGCATGGATCCCATACCTGCAGTTGGTCAGCACACCGAAAGCATCCTCGGAGAACTTGGCATCGATAGCGCAACTATTGAATCAATGCGCTCAAGTAGTGCTATCTAGAGCAACGGGGAAGCCAGGTGAGCCGCATTCTCTAAATAATGATGCCAGCGAGGACGCTTAGCCCATTTTTTAGGGTCTACCAAATCTGACTGAGCCAAGTAAGAATCAATCAGATGTTCTAACTTATTACAAAATACTTCGTTATACACAATCAGACTAATTTCAAAGTTCAAACGTAGGCTACGCTGATCAAAGTTGACTGATCCAAAGATCGCAACCCGCTTATCAATCAGCAAGCTCTTGGTGTGCAATAAGCCTCCATGAAATTCAGCAATCTTGACGCCTGCACTCATAAGGTCAGCATAAAAACTTCTGCTGCTCCATGCCACTAGAGTGGAATCATTTAACTTAGGCACAATTAAAGTGACCTGAACGCCTCGGCCTGCTGCCGCCATCAGCGCCTGAATCAGCCCGTCATCCGGCCCAAAATAAGGTGTTGTAATCGTTAATTCTTCGCGCGCATCCATGATGGCTGATAGCAGCACCTGGTACAAAATATCATCACGATAAACAGGTCCAGAAGAAAACTCTTGGGCTAGCGCAGCCCCCTCATGTGGCGAAGCAGGCGGTTCGCGATCATTAAAGTGCTTGATATTGGGATTATCTACACTCCAATCAAATGCAAATGTAAGCTCGAACTGAGCAGCAACTGGGCCTTCAATCCGCACCATGGCATCGACCCACTCTCCAACACCAGAGTCTTGTTTAAAAGTACGAGGATCGACCATATTCATACTGCCGGTCCAAACAATCGCACCATCAATCACAAAGATTTTGCGGTGAAGCCGCAGGTCTGCGCGTCGAAATTGAAAGCGCCCCACCTGAATTGGCAATGCCTCGGTAACCTGTATGCCTGCCTTACGGAAGCGCTTGGGCCAAGAGGATTTAAACCAATCCTTACTACCCAGCGAGTCCAGCAAGACACGGCAAGCAACCCCCCGTTTTGCAGCAGCAATTAATGCCTCTCCAACCCGATCAGCATCACCCCCAAGAGCCCAAATATAAAACTCTAAATGCAAACTTTTTTTAGCTTGATTGATCTCATCAATAAAGTTTTGCAAAATCTTTAATGACTCAGTATGCAATTCAATTTTATTGCCCGCCACCACTGGAGAGCCATTACGAGACTCCGCCAATAGGCTCAGCGCCCTTCCCTCGGCCGGTAGCTTTTCACGATCAGCCATATATTCCTGACGCATCGCTTCTGTAATAGCTTCGTATTCCCGATTCATGCGCACAATTTTGCGAGTAAGTTTTCGACCAACTGGGCGTTCACCTATCAAGATATACAAACTAATACCAATAATAGGCAGGATAATCACAATCAAGAACCATGCAAAAGCAACACCAACAGGCCTGCGTACAGAGATCAATCGAATACCAAACAAAATCACAATCAGTGCATGAAGAATGGGTACCCATACAAGTGATACTCCAAAAACGGATTCAAATAGAAACGCAACGATATTCATTCAAGCTCCAATTGGGCTGCAATACCCAGATGATCTGATAGTTTTAACCATTCATACAACACTTCTGCTGAATGGATCTTTAAACCCCGTACATAAATTCGGTCCATTGGTAGAATGGGTTTCACACTAGGAAAAGTGCGTGCGGGAGCCCCTGTCAGAGTCTCAAACACTTCGGTAAAACCTGCTTCTCGCATAGGCGCACTGACTCGATTGCGCCAATCATTAAAGTCTCCTGCCACGATCGTAGGCGCATCGTGAGTAAGCTCTTCAATATAGCGAATGATCTCCGCTAACTGACGCTCTCTCCCTCTTTCAAATAGCGCAAGATGGACGCAAAAGCAATGAATAGGAGGGCTTGAAGCATTCAACTGAATCACACTATGCAATAAGCCTCGTTTTTCAAAACGATAAGCAGAAATATCGTAATTGTTGCCTTTGTGTAATGGGTGTTTAGACAATATCGCATTGCCATGATGCCCATCAGGATACTCAACATTCTTGCCGTAATGCCAATCATGCCAAAAGTCTTCAGATAAAAAATGGGTAAGTTCGGTCAAAGGCCACTGACCAAATCGTCGCACTCTGCCACGATGCTCTTGTTGTAGTTCTTGCAAAAATAAAAGATCTGGATGGTGGCTGCGCATTCTTTGCCGCAATTGATAAATCGTCGCATGACGATGCAAAGGCGAGAGGCCTTTGTGCACATTCATGCTCATGACGGTAAAACGGCTGCTATTGTGTTGCGTCATCAAAACTGTCCCGCCGCCCTTTGGCGCCTTACTCTGGCCAAATAAATCTCACCCTCAACCAAGTCTTGGCATTGCATACACTTATTACAAATAGAGGCTTGCTCCCGAAGCTCCTCAATCGAGTCAATCGGGTTGGCATCTAAATAATCTCGTAAATCCTCGTCAAAGACGTTATTACAGAGGCAAACGACTTCGGCCATTAGCGGATAGATCTGGAAATTAGTCTCATAAAACGCATTTTGCCACCGCCTTGTTAGAATCGAGCCCATGTTTACCGCTTTTTCTGAAGCCATTGCACTACTTGCCCACTTTGATGGTGGAGTCTTAGGTATTGTCTTGGTCTCCCTTCAGGTCAGCCTTACTGCCCTCCTCATAGGAACGCTTCTGGGTCTTCCTATAGGCGCCCTTTTGGCTACAGAAGAATTTGTGGGTAAAAAGTGGGTCATCGTCACTCTGAATACGCTGATGGGGGTGCCTACAGTCATCGTTGGCGTAATTGTTTACCTACTCCTATCCCGCTCAGGCCCCCTAGGAGCTTGGGGTTGGCTATTTACGCCCAAGGGCATGATAGTGGCCCAAACATTGCTGACAACCCCATTGATTGCAGCACTGAGCCGTCAAATTTTGGAAGACTCCTGGAAGATCCAACGAGAGTCATTCTTAAGCTTACGTCTTCCAGCACTCTCTCGCTACAAGTGGCTAATTTGGGATTGCCGTTTTTCACTAACGATCGCCATCCTTGCCGGACTTGCCAGGGCAATATCTGAGGTTGGTGCCGTCATGATTGTGGGGGGCAATATTCAAAATTCTACGAGAACGATGACCACCGCTATTGCACTAGAAACAAGTAAGGGCGACTTACCTTTAGCACTTGCCCTGGGCATCGTTTTACTGGGCATTGTATTAATTGCTAACTTAATGACTTTTGTTGTTCGTCAGATTGCGGAGAGGCGTTATGGCTAATCACTCTGAGCATCTCGAAAAATATATTGAACTCAAAGACATTATTGTGCGCAGTAATGGACGCACCATTCTGAATATTCCTCATGCGATCATTCCAGCGCATCAAATTACTGCTTGCATAGGCCCGAATGGCGCCGGCAAAACGACCTTTCTCAAGCTCCTGGACGGCTTAATCCAACCCGATGCAGGAACAGTTCAGTACTCATTTGCAAATAAGACAGCATTAGTTCTACATCACACACCCATGATTAAAGCATCCACTAGAACCAACATCAGTCTTGTGAGGGATGTTGATTCAACCATTGCTGACCATGATGTAGAAGAAGTGATGGAGCGCGTTGGCTTATCAACCCTAGCTAATAGTCCAGCACATAAATTATCTGCTGGCGAGAGACAAAAACTATGTCTTGGTAGAGCCATTCTTCAAAAACCCAATCTGGTGTTATTGGATGAGCCCACCGCTAACTTAGACCCACAAGCCACTGAGCAAGTTGAAGACATCATTCGCGAATTCAATCATCAAGGATCTGATGTGATTTTTTCATCACATCAACTTGCTCAAGTTCAAAGGCTAGCGCAATTCATTATTTTTATTGACCAAGGCGAGATAAAAGAAAAAGGAGCCGTAGGCCCCTTCTTTTCCAATCCACAGACTAGCGCAGCGAAGCGCTATCTGCAGCGAGAATTTATTTCTGAATAACTTTTCAGTTATTTAGCTGCTGGTGCAGCTGCAGGGGCAGCTGCTGGTGCCGGTGCTGCAGCCACAGGAGGCACAAACGGAGGTGGCGCAACACATGCTGCTGGGGCTGGAGTGCCGGCCACTTTAAAACGGTCAGCAACTCTGTTTTGAGCTTGGCACAACTGATACGCACCCACTCTATCACCATAAGCTGCTTTTGCTTTCGTTAAAGCAGCGGCTTCAGCTTGTTCGGGTGTCAATGGTGGCAATGCAGCCATGGCTGAGGTGCCTGCAAATGCAAACAATGTCAAAGCAATAATTTTTTTCATGGCTATCCTTATTTATTGACTTTGTTGTACCAAAGCTCATGATGCTCTTTTGCCCAGGTAGCATCAACATAACCCGTCTTCATGCCATCGATCGAACCTTGAGAGCCGATGGTACCAATGTAAATATGACCCATCGCCATTGCAGTCATTAAGATCGCAGCGCTACTGTGAATGATGTTAGCAATCTGCATAGTTCCACGGGTGTACTCAATGGACATAAATGGCACGATCATATCCAGTACAAACCCAGATCCGGAAATGACTAAACCCAAGAAAGTCATACCAAACCAGAACCAGAACTTTTCACCGAAATTGAAGAAACCTGCTGGAATGTGCTTGCCTGAGAAAATTCCACCAAAGCCCATAATCCACTCCATATCCCCTTTACCAAAAACATTCTTATGAGCAAAGAGTAAGAAGAAGATCACGATACACAAAGTAAATAATGGGCCGGTGAAGTTATGAATATTCTTGCAAATATTTAAGAATGATCCATAAGCCACCCCACCCATGACAGGCATCACAAAGTATTTGCCGTACAGAATGAGCAAACCAGTAATAGCCAGCGCCAAGAAACTAAACGCCATAGTCCAGTGAATCAAACGATCAAAAGCACTAAAGCGTTTGATTTTTACTCCAGATAAAGGCTCATGCAACTTCATTGGACCTTTAAGAGTGTAGGTAGCAATAATCGCCAAGAATGCGATTGCCAATAACCAACCACCATATACAGTGATAACGCCATTACGAATCACACGCCATTGCTGACCAGATCGTTGAATAAGAACGCTAGCCTCTTTATCTGGAATGCTAACGTAGTTATACGGGTCGCTATTCGCGGTAGTGAATATTGATGGATTAGCCGGCTGCGATTGCGCTTGAGTACCGTTAGCTAATGCATTTGGGTTAGCTGGTACCGATGCAGGCGGAATATCCACTCCACTTGGCGATGGCAAAGGCGCCATTGGTCCGCGCTCAGCATAACTGGCTCCAGCCAGCGTCAGTGATAAGCCTGCGGCCAACACCAGAGTGCGGAGAGCTCTAGAAAATGATCGTTTCATACTCATGTCCTTAAATGTTTTGCTTTATTTATTGTTATTGAGATGATCACTTAATACGACTGTATTCATTTTGACCCTGAGTACGCTTGTCTGTAGACTCAGTCCAACTCGCCTGATTACCAGGCGTCCAGTTCTTCGTCATAAAGCCGTTATTAGCACCCATGTAAGGAGCGACATCAGGCCGTTTAGCAGCTTTGGCAGCAATTTCTGGAGGCTCAGAACACGCAGCTAGCAGAGCTCCTGCTGCAATACAAAGACCGAGAGTTTTGAAATTGACTTTCATTATTTAGCTCCTGGAATTTTTGCAGCAGGGGTTGGTGTTGGTGCCGGAGTGTCAGGACCACCATAAGCAGTTGTCCAACCAAAGGCCTTAGAACCAGGATATTTACCATTCTTCTCACGATTAGCAACACGCTGGTTAAAGATGCCAGAAATAATGTCGCTGTCACCACCGATCAATGCTTTGGTGGAACACATTTCAGCACAGAGTGGTAACTTACCTTCTGCCAAACGGTTGCGTCCATATTTTTCGAATTCAGCAACGCTGCCGTTCTCTTCTGGACCGCCACTACAGAATGTGCACTTATCCATTTTGCTGCGCGATCCAAATGCGCCTTTGCTCTGGAACTGAGGTGCGCCAAATGGGCATGCAAATGAGCAATAGCCGCAGCCAATGCAGATATCTTTGTCATGTAACACCACACCCTCGTCGGTGCGGTAGAAACAATCCACCGGACATACCGCCATACATGGCGCATCTGTACAGTGCATACATGCCACAGATACCGATTTTTCCTGACCGATAATGCCGTCGTTGACCGTGACAACACGACGACGATTAACACCCCAAGGAACTTCGTTATCGTTCTTACATGCAGTGACACAACCGTTGCACTCGATGCATCGTTCTGTGTCGCAAATAAATTTCATTCTTGCCATTGTGTTCTCCTGACTTTATTTTTACTTAGGCAAATTTCTCGATTTGGCACATAGTGGTTTTGGTTTCCTGCATCATGGTTACTTGGTCGTAACCATAAGTCGTTGCAGTGTTCACCGCCTCACCTAAGACCACCGGCGCTGCACCTTCTGGATAGTACTTGCGCAAATCACTGCCCTGCCACCAGCCAGCAAAGTGGAATGGCACCCAAGCTGTACCTTGATCAACACGCTCAGTCACTAATGCACGCACCTTAATCTTGGCACCGGTTGGAGATTTAACCCAGACATAATCCCAGTTCTTAATACCGCGATCGGCCGCAGCTTTAGGATTGATCTCCACAAAGTTTTCTTGTTGAAGTTCTGCCAACCATGGGTTAGAACGTGTCTCGTCGCCACCACCCTCATATTCAACCAAACGACCAGAGGTCAGAATGATTGGGAATTTCTCATAAAGCTTCTCATTCAAGTTTTGATCTTGAACGGTCTTATAGAGCGTTGGCAGGCGCCAGAAGTTCTTCTTATCCGCAGAAGTTGGGTACTTGCGCATCATAGGTGCGTTAGTACTGTAGAGCGCTTCGCGGTGAATAGGTACTGGGTCTGGGAAGTTCCAAACTACCGCACGGGCTTTTGCATTACCAAATGGATGGCAACCATTCTTCATGACTACACGTTGAATGCCGCCCGATAGGTCGGTCTTCCAGTTTTTACCTTCTGCAAGCTTCTTCTCTTCTTCGGTCAACTGATCCCACCAACCGAGTTTCTTGACAAATACATGGTCAAACTCAGGATAACCAGTCTGAATTGCCGAACCCTTTGAGTAAGAACCATCAGCAGCCAACAAACTTACGCCGTCACGTTCAACACCGAAGTTAGCACGGAAGTTACCACCGCCTTCCATCACGCTCTTACTAGTGTCGTAGAGGTTTGGTGAGCCGGGATGCTTAATAGCAGCAGTACCGTAACATGGCCAAGGCAATCCATAGTAGTCACCTGTGGTGTCATATCCAGTGACCGGATCTACACCACCGCGAGATTTAAGTGTCTTAGGATCAAAAGCTGCCACCATTCTCATGTGAGCCTTAAGACGCTCTGGAGTTTGGCCGGTGTAACCAATTGTCCAAACTGCACGATTGATCTCACGCAAGATATCTTCAATCTGCGGCTCTTTCCACTGCTTACCAGCAAACTTGGAATTGAGCATCTTGTAGTTTTTAGATAGCTCTTCGCCAAAACCAAGGCGATCTGCAAATGCTTGCATGATCACATGATCTGGTACAGATTCAAATAATGGATCAATGACTTTCTCACGCCATTGCAATGAGCGATTGGAAGCAGTAGCAGAACCGCAAGTTTCGAACTGGGTTGCTGCTGGCAACAAATAAACATTGCGATTCTTGTTTACTGTCTGCCCTTCTGCTGGAGGCATTGCAGCCATGGCAGCGGTCGCACTTGGATATGGATCTACAACCACCAACAGATCTAACTTATCCATTGCACGCTTCATATCCAGACCGCGGGTCTGTGAGTTTGGTGCATGACCCCAGAAGAACAGACCTTTAACAGCAGTCTGCTGGTCAATCATGTCATTTTTTTCTAATACCGCATCAACCCAACGGGATACAGTCGTACCAGACTTTTCCATCATATCTGGGGCATAACGACCTTTGATCCAATCGTAATCAACACCCCACACGGTTGCGTAGTGTTTCCATGAGCCCGCTGCAAGGCCATAGTAACCCGGCAAGGAATCTGGATTAGGACCAACGTCGGTAGCACCTTGAACGTTATCGTGGCCACGGAAAATGTTTGTACCACCACCAGACTTACCAACGTTACCTAGCGCCAATTGCAAAATACAAGATGCGCGAACCATAGAGTTACCAATGGTGTGCTGGGTTTGACCCATACACCAAACAATCGTGCTTGGACGATTCTTAGCCATGGTTTCAGCGGCTTTATACATTTGCGCCTCAGGCACTCCACAAGCCTCTTCAACAGCGGCTGGAGTCCACTTCTCCATGACTTCTTTGCGGATCTCATCCATGCCATAGACGCGGTCGTTAATGTACTTTTTATCTTCCCAACCATTTTTGAAGATGTGATACAGCAGACCGAACAAGAACGGAATATCTGTACCAGAGCGAATTCGAATGTACTGATCAGATTTAGCTGCAGTACGGGTGTAACGTGGATCCACCACAATCACTTTGCAACCATTTTCTTTGGCATGCAAAAGACTCAACATAGATACTGGGTGAGCTTCAGCAGCATTAGAACCAATATACAGAGCTGCCTTCGCATTCATCATGTCGTTGTAGCTATTGGTCATCGCACCATAGCCCCAGGTGTTCGCAACACCTGCAACAGTGGTTGAGTGACAAATACGCGCTTGATGGTCTGTATTGTTCGTTCCAAAGAAAGAGACCCACTTACGTAGTAAGTAGGCCTGTTCGTTGTTGTGCTTCGATGATCCAATAAAGAACATTGCATCAGGTGAATATTTCTCACGGATAGATTTCATCTGCGCAGTGATTTCGGTGAGCGCTTGATCCCAAGAAATACGCTGATATTTACCATCCACTAATTTCATTGGGTAACGCAAACGATAGTCACCATGACCATGCTCACGTAATGCAGCACCCTTCGCGCAGTGTGCGCCTAAATTAATTGGAGAATCAAATACTGGATCTTGACGAACCCATACGCCATTTTCTACTGTCGCATCTACGGCGCAACCGACTGAGCAGTGCGTACAAATGGATCGCTTGACTTCAATCTTTCCCTTGCCATCTAACATTGCCTTGCTTGGCTCAGCCACAGCCTTTTGCACCAAACTGAGCTGACTTGCAGCAATACCTGCACCAACGCCAACGCCAGAACGCTTAAGGAAAGTGCGTCGATCCATTGTTGGAACTGCTGCTTTTAGTCCACGCGAGAGGCTACCAATAAGTCGAGATGTAGTACGGCTGCTTTGTGGGGTATTGGATTTACGAGTCAGACTCATATGTTGTCCCTGAGAAAAGTTTTTATTGATTAACGATGAAAACGAGTGATCAGAAAATACAAACTTAGATCAATGTAGTTTCGTAATACTTGCGCATGTGTGCAGTCATCGTTTTACTATCGCTTTTTTCTTTGACTGCACTACTCATTTCTTGAATGACCGCTTTACCAACGGTAGTTTGTGAAGCGACCGCAACTGCACCAACGGCAGCGCCTGCACCAAAAAAGAACTTACGGCGCGATGGCTGATTCTCTTCGCTAGAAGTCGCTGTAGATTTTGTGCTCATGGCATGCTCCTTTTTAATTATTCTTGATGTGAGTCAAGTGTAATTCGTAATTGCACTTTTGACATTTTCATATAACTGCAATGATATAAGGGTTTTGAGTCTTGATTTGAATGGTTGAGTAATTCTTTTTTTAATGCGACGCAACATTAAATCATGTCAAAGCTTTGGCCCTCTATGGCCAGAAACTCTCTAGTCAGGGCAGCCACGGGGTGGTAGAGATGCATCTCCGGAGTCCCTTCTATTGCATCGCACAATTCGTCGTACCAAGGGCGAATGTGCTCATTAAAGAAAATGCGCTGATTGGTCAGATTGGAAATTTCTACATCATCCCCAGCGATAAGGTATCTCATCACCTCACAAAGAGAGGAAATGTGGTCCTCGGTTTCCGTAACTTCCTCCGCAGACTCCAGTCCAAATTCTTCTAGCGCCTTGCGAATATTGACTAGGGGTCTTTCATTGAGGTGCCCAGCCATATAAAAAGAGCCATTCAGAATGACGTTGGGCTTACCTACACTAATAAAATTCGCATCAAACTCGTCACGCCAGGCTTGTGCAGGATTGTTTTTGGCTACTTCTACCAGATTCATCCAAGCTTTAGCCAAGGGTGCATCCTCAGCAACCTCTTGCTGATCAGCAGTTGCCGCAATTTGATCCAATAACTCTTGATCTGGTGGCAAATGAAAAAAGCGGGCTATTAAGCCATAGAGATCTGCTCTAGCTAAGTCCTCAGGCAAGCCGACCTCACTCACCTCAGTTACCGCATTTTCTTTTGTACTCATAGTTCTTTTTTCACCATATCTACAACGCGACAATCGCCACACATCTTCAATCTCTCCATCGCAGCCCCTGCAAATGCGCCATGAGCTCCCAGTTTTGCCAACATCAAATCCACCATTTTGGCCGTCCCAAATGGCTTGCCACAACTAATGCAATGAAAAATTTGGGTTTGATTCAGCACTACTTTTTGTTTTCGTTGCTCAACCGTTTTTAAACGAGGCTGAAGAGTTAAGGCCTGCTCTGGACAAGTTTGCGTACAGATACCGCACTGCACACACTGCTTTTCAATGAACGTCAGAATAGGTTCATCCGGATTGTCAATCAATGCGCCCTCAGGGCAACTGCTCACACAAGACATACATAAAGTGCAAGCATCTGCATTGATTGCTAGCCCGCCCAATAAAGCACTTTTTGGCAGAGTCGCGCCTTGCTCAGGCAATGGAGTAATTGCGTGTTTTTGTAAATGCTCAAGCACGGCTTCCAAGGTTTCACGCTTTTGATTGGAAAAGCCAAAACTAGCAGAGGCGCAAATCGATGGCAGAGCGCCTCTTTGGCGCAAGACTCCCATTGCTTTAGAAAGTGTTTGTAAATCCTCTACAGAATCTACCATCACCAAATGAATGCGTTCGTCAAACCCAAAGGCTTTTAATATTGCATTGGCTAATTTAGTCTGATCCTCAAGTGCTGCACGATAAGCAGGATCCTCATCACCACTAAGCAGCAAGGTGACTTCTGCAAAACCAAAAGTTAATGCTCCAAGCCACAACTCAAGACCCGTTGAAGCAATATGCTCAATGCCGTAGGGAATGAGGAAGGATGGCAAGCCTTCATACTGTTTTGGGGCCACGTGAGCTAATCGCCCTAGCGCATCTATCATTTGTGTGCCAGCTTTTAATGTATGAAAAAGCAAGCTAGGCGCTACCTTCTGGTTTGGTTTTGCAGATTCAGCGCTGAATGTGGTGATGAGCGTTTTTAATTCTTTGCCTTGATGCGTAACGCTGGGGTAGTTATAACGCATTGCGCCTGATGGGCAAACTGTTGAGCAAGCACCACAACCCATACAAAGATTGGGATTGACCTCAACTGTTCCTTGCCCATTTTTGAAAACTGATTGAATGGCGCCAGTTGAACAAACATCAATACACGCGCTGCAACCCACTTTACCGTTACGTCCATGCGCACACACTTTATCGTTATAGACAAAATACTTGGGCTTCTCAAACTCGCCAACCATTTCCATCAACTGCCCAATAGCTAGAGCCTGATCCAGTGGATCCTTACCTGGAGCAAAATAACCTTGTGGTGTTTGACTCATACGCAATTTTGGATCTGTACGTAAATCCAAAACCAAATCAAACTCTGCATTGCGATTGCGTTGGGCACGATCGAACGCAATTGCACCTATGCTGGCACAAGCGCTGACGCAAGCACGATGAGATTTGCACTTGCCGAGGTCGATCTGAAACGACAAATCAATTGCATTTTCTGGGCACGCTTCAATGCAAGCACCACAACGAGTACACATTTCAGGATCAATAGGATTTTGCAAATCCCAATCGACAGAAAAATTGCCTAGATAACCCTCTAGCTTTGTGACAAAGCCTGTGTAAATCGGATAGTTGCGTGTTAGAGGCAAATCCCCTGGCCCAGTACACAAGACAGAAACATCTAAGGTGCTTGCCACTTTTTCTGCCCATGGGATTGCGCTACTACCAGGACCGATGATTAACAATCTTCCCTGGCTTTCATACTGAACAACTGGTACAGGCTCTGCCTCTGGTACGTCTGCTAGCGCAAGTAATGCGGCAATTTTCGGGCCAGAAACTTTTGCTTCTTGTGTCCAACCAGCCACTTCACGAATATTGACAAAACGAAGTGGTGCCACTAACGGCTTCTCAGACTGCTCGGCGAGTTCGGAAAAAAGTGCCGCCTCTTGAGTGCATGCCACCACCAGTTCTTCTGAACCATCTAGTGCTTTTATAAAGCTTCCAACCTCTTGCCGACACAAAGATTGGTGTACAGAGACGCCTAGCGCTTTTGCATCTAAGGGCATCGTGCCATTACAGTTACAGACAAATTTTTGACTCATTGGGAACCTTCTGAGGTTTTTTTCTTATCCTGCGCAATCTGCATTCCATCTTGGTTTACAGATTCATCCGGCGCTTGGGATGGTGTGGATGTTAAATCACTTTGGGGCAATGGCTCATTGGATAATGCATTGGGAGGATCTGCTTGAGCTTCAAGCATTGCGGCATCTTTCCTCTGACCTACGCCATTAGTGGCATCATCTGCAGTCTTTTGAAACAACTTGAGCATGTCGCTTTGCACCATACGCGCGAGCATGCCAGGAGGTAAAGGGTCGGGTTTAGAGTAATCATCAATGTAAATATCAAGGCCATCCATCACATTGAAGTGTGGATCACTAAACATTTTTTTTAGCGCTGCTTGTTGAACAGCGGGGTCGACTTCGGGCTTCATAAAAGCAGAAAAATCTGGCGCAAATCGGTCTATCTTTTCAACATCCTCCATCGTTGGTGGAGGCGGTGTCTCGGTAACTTCGGCTTTAGATTCAGACTCGTGGACGGCAGGTGATTGAATGTCTTCTTTTGCTGGATCAGTTGATTGCTCTTTTTGACCAGATTTGCGACGAGACCAGCGACTCAAAAAACCTTCGGACATTATTCCTCCGCTGAACGTTCAGCACCCTTAAAAGAGGCAGGCTTATGACGTTTTTTAGGTTCAGGTCGATAGTGCTCATTGACATAATCTTGCAGCCAGGAAGCATGTTCATTATTCATGGGCACCGTATCAACAGACTCGCCCCCATCTAATAAACGCGCTGCTTCGTTATAACTAACACAGATGCGATGCGGAACGGCAATCGTTGACTCTGACTTGGCCATTTCCAGTGATTGCGAATCTATATAGCGCTCAATATCCTCTTCAAGTCGCCACATCACAAACCAACAAGGCTTGGTCGCAGAAACATTCAGGTAATAACCTTCAGCCTCATCTAAAAATAAATTGAGCTCAAAGCCCGTGAAAAGCCAGGACTCGCCTTCTGGATCTTTACCCAAAAATTGGCCAGTGATTGACTGACTACTCTGTGCACCATATTGACCAAAATCTGGAAGCACTTCCTGTGGAGCCCAGCGATAAGAGACCCAAGGATTATCCAGATTGTGTTTACGCATCAATACGGCAAAGCGCATACCCTTATCGATCCTTAGGTGTTCTGAACCACAATATTGGGAAATTTACTGCTCATGTCTTTGGATAATGCAGCGACTTTAATCGCCACTTGGCGCGCGATGGTTTTGTAAATCGCGCTTATAGCCCCATCAGGATCAGCCACCAATGTTGGTCTACCAGAGTCAGCTTGTTCACGAATAGAAATATTGAGTGGTAATGCGCCTAAAAATTCTACGCCATACTCTTTACACATTTTCTCGCCGCCACCAGTGCCAAACACATGCTCCTCATGACCGCAACTTGGACAGACATATGTACTCATGTTCTCAATAATGCCGATGATGGGTACTCCGACCTTCTCAAACATTTTGAGACCTTTGCGCGCATCCAGCAAAGCAATATCTTGTGGGGTGGTCACGATGACAGATCCCGTCACTGGAACTTTTTGCGATAGAGTTAATTGAATATCCCCGGTACCAGGTGGCATATCAACAATCAAGTAATCCAAATCGCGCCAGCGGGTTTGGCGCAGCAACTGCTCGAGGGCGGATGTCACCATCGGTCCGCGCCATACCATCGGTGAATCTTCCTCAATCAAAAAGCCAATCGAGCTTGCTTGCAAACCATGGCCTTCCATGGGTTCAATCGTATTTTCTTCTACTGAATCAGGTCTTCCGGTAATGCCAAGCATCATGGGTTGGCTTGGGCCATAAATGTCTGCATCTAATATGCCCACTTGTGCGCCCTCAGCCGCCAGTGCGAGTGCCAAATTCACTGCAGTCGTTGACTTACCTACGCCACCCTTACCACTTGCAACTGCAATAATATTTTTAACGCCAGGCAATAATTTCACGCCACGCTGTACAGCATGTGCGACGATTTGACTTGTGACATTCACGCTGACATTTTTTACACCAGGCAATTCGCGTAACGCTGTAATAATCGATTTACGAATTGCATCAAATTGACTCTTTGCTGGATAGCCCAACACAATATCCAAAGAAATATCCCCATCATCGACTTTGAGATTCTTCACATTTTTTGCCGTGACAAAATCAACCTTCGTATTGGGATCGATCACGTTTTTAAGGGCGCTCTGAACAGCCTCGAGAGTAACAGACACTACTTTCTCCTTTGATGTGCAATGCCCAGCACAAACCTAGACATTACTTGATGTAATTTTTATTAATAGTAGGTAGATTAACCGCACCAGCCGAAAATTGCTTGAAACAAGAATGTATAGCGTGGTGACAGTGTTAAAAGATCAGCAAGCTGAGGTAATACACGATCATGGACATCAGGGCTGTAGCAGGAATGGTGAAAATCCAAGCCCAAACAATATTGCCAGCCACACCCCATCGAACCGCACTCGCTCTTTGAGTAGAGCCCACGCCAACAATAGCCCCTGTAATCGTATGGGTAGTTGAGACCGGCACACCGATTGCCGTAGCAGCAAATAAGGTGATTGCGCCGCCCGTTTCAGCACAAAAACCTCCTACTGGCTTGAGTTTAGTAAGTTTTTGGCCCATGGTTTTGACAATACGCCAGCCACCAAACATTGTTCCCATAGCAATGGCAACATAGCAACTAATGATGGTCCAGCTTGGCGGCATTTTTGCGCCCGCGTCTGCATAGCCAGTAATAATCAAGAGCAACCAAATAATGCCGATTGTCTTTTGCGCATCGTTACCACCATGACCGAGACTGTAGGCACTAGCGGATACCAACTGCAAACGTCGGAACCAGCGATCCGTTTTAGCTAAAGTGGCATTCCTACAAATCCATGAGACCAAAAGCATCATGAGTGACCCTAATAGGAATCCCACCATTGGTGATATGAAGATAAACGAAACCGTTTTGATAATGCCTGACCAGACCAGACCATCAACACCCGCTTTGGGCAAGGCCGCACCAACCAATCCACCAATCAAAGCATGAGATGAGCTTGATGGTATGCCGTAATACCAAGTCACGACGTTCCAAACGATAGCGCCGACGAGTGCTCCAAAGATGACGTGCAAATCGACAGCTGCCGGGTGCACAATACCTTTACCGACAGTAGCTGCAACGCTTAAATGAAAAATAAAGATCGCTAGAAAATTAAAGAAGGCTGCAAAGACAACCGCTTGCTGCGGCTTTAGAACGCCAGTAGATACCACTGTCGCAATCGAGTTCGCCGCATCATGAAATCCATTCATGAAATCGAAACCGAGCGCTAATATGACTAATAGCGCAACTACCCAAAAAGCTACTTCAGTCGCTGGCAAGGTTATTCGCCTTAAGAGTTTTCTAGAACGATGCCTTCAACCAAATTGGCAACGTCCTCACATTTATCGGTTACTTCCTCGAGTAGTTCGTAGATACGCTGGCACTTAATGAGTTCGCGCACTTCGATATCCTCACGGAACAATCTCGTAATCGCCGTGGATAGCAAGCGGTCAGCGCCTGACTCGAGATGATCAATCTCATCACACGTCTTGAGGGCCGCCTTTGCAACTTCAGGATTTGAAATGTCTTTTAATGTTCCAACGGCATTTTTCATGCTGATACAGCACTGATTGCATAACTCTGCCATCTGCAACATTTCAGGGGTCATTTGTTTGACGTCATACAAATGCATTGCCTCGGTACCGTTTTGCAATAAATCCGCAACATCATCCATCGTATTGATGAGTGAAAAAATTTGGTCGCGATCAATGGGGGTGATAAATGTCTTGTGCAGGCGACGATGAACCTCTTTCACAATGTCGTCACAAGCATGTTCTGCTTTATCTACTTCTTGGGTGTATTTAGCTCTTAAGACTTCATCATTGTAGTGTTCCACAAACTTCAAAAATGACTCTGAAGCAGCAACGATATTTCCAGCATGCTCATTGAACAATTCAAAGAAATTACCATCGTGAGGCATTAACTTACTGAAGAACATAAAACACGATCCTTTAGGGAACAAAAACTGCGGGTTTTGCCAAGATTGCCGTCATTCTAAACAATAGGTTAGTTAGCTACTGGAAATCCGGCATCTGTTATAAGCTGACTGGCCATTGCTGGGGTGAGCGCCGTTTCCAGACTGACAGTCTGTGCGCCCAAGTCAGCCTGAACTTTGGCATTTGGATCCTGAGATTGAATTGCTCTAGTAACGGCATTGATACAGCCGCCACAGGTCATTCCAGATACTTTAAGAGTAAACATATCGGCCTTTTTTGATTGAAATAGACTGCTTACTGTTAGATTATCTTCTATATGAGCGCCCAAAACACCTCAAATTCCTCAATTTTTACCCTAGATATTGAAGGCATGACATGCGCTTCATGCGTTGGCAGGGTAGAAAAAGCGCTCGATAAAATTCCCGGGGTTGAGGCAGCCAGCGTCAATTTGGCCACTGAACAGGCCAAAGTGCGCCTCAAATCAGACTCAGAGACCTCCGTGGCAGAAGTCATTGCCCAAGTGCAAAAAACAGGTTACGGGGCAAAACTGAGCAATCCCCATGGAGGGTCTCAAAGCAACCTCTCCCATGCCTTTTGGGGTTCTGATGGTTTGGGACGAGTGCTTCTGAGTTTTGCACTTTCAGCCCCTCTTCTTTTCCCGATGTTTCTCATGCCTTTTGGCATTCATTGGGCCCTTTCACCCAAATGGCAAATCATGCTTGCCACGCCAGTGCAATTTATTTTGGGATGGCGCTTTTATAAAGCGGGTTTTAAATCCGTTCTTGCCGGCGCAGGCAACATGGACTTGCTGGTTGCTCTTGGCACCAGTGCCGCATATGGATTAAGCGTGTACCAAATGATGGCATCACCTCATGCTAGTCATGAACTGTATTTTGAGGGCTCTGCTGTCATTATTTGCATGGTCTTATTGGGCAAATGGCTAGAAGCCAGAGCAAAGCAGCAAACCAGTGAAGCCATTCGTGCGTTACAAAAGCTTTGGCCTGAAAGCGCCAAAGTCCTAGATCCGTCTGTAGTGATTGGTGAGGGCGCTTTTCTAGAGCAATACCGTCAACTTCCCTTAGATGAAGTATTTCCAAAAGATCGTGTAGTGGTTTTGCCAGGTGAGCGCATTCCAGTAGATGGCGTCATTATCTTTGGCAATAGCCATATAGATGAATCCCTCATTACTGGAGAGAGCGATCCCGTCAAGAAACTGTTGGGGTCAAAGGTCATCGGCGGCTCCCTCAATGGCGAAGGCGTCTTAATCATTGATGCGCAAGCAGTAGGCGTTGAAAGTGTTTTATCGCAAATCATTACCTTAGTGGAAGATGCGCAAACACAAAAAGCACCTATCCAAAAATTGGTCGATCGGGTAAGTGCGATCTTTGTACCTACCGTCATTCTCATTGCCTTGATTACTGGCATTGTGAATTGGTTGTATTTAGATTCAACATCCATCGCGATTCTACGTGCTGTATCTGTTCTTGTAATTGCCTGTCCTTGTGCACTCGGTCTTGCCACTCCTGCTGCCATCATGGCAGGCACAGGCGTTGCAGCACGTTTTGGCATCCTGATTAAAGATCCTCAAGTATTAGAACTCGCCCATCGCATTCATATCGTGGCATTTGATAAGACAGGGACGCTCACTATCGGCAAGCCCCAAGTTCTTTCATTGATTTCACTATTAAATAAGGATGATGAAAGCGCTCTTCTTGCTACTGCCGCCGGATTACAAACCGGCAGTGAACATCCCCTTGCTAAAGCGTTATTAGAGGCCGCGAAGTCCTCTCATATCACCCCCATCCCACCCATAGAAAGTCAGGCGATTCCGGGAGTCGGAATTACCGGCAAGCCCAGCACTGGCCCCTGGGCTGGACAGACTCTAGTTTTGCAGAGTATTGCTTCACTAGCCAACAACCCAAATGCTACTTCTGTCTCCAATAGAGCCCAGACGCTTTTAGACGCAGGTCATACCGTTTCGGTGCTCATGTCTCAAGAAACTTCCACCCCGCTTGCCATCATTGCCTTTGGTGATGAATTAAAGCCAAACGCTAAGACGGCTATTGCTTCCTTGCATCAACTCCAGATTCGCACAGTCATGCTCTCCGGTGATAACACAGCTGCAGCTAATCGAGTGGGACAACTGTTAGGAATTGATGAAGTATTTGGACAAATTCTGCCGGGCGATAAAGCGCAAATTATTCGCTCTCTACAACACTCTGGCAAAGATGATGCGCAACAATATGTCGCCATGGTTGGAGATGGTGTGAATGATGCACCGGCACTAGCTACTGCCGATGTGGGTATGGCCATGTCTACTGGCACAGATGTTGCCATGCAAGCGGCAGGCATAACACTCATGCGAGGAGATCCTACCTTGGTGGCGGATGCAATTGATATATCTAAAAGAACCTGGAAAAAAATTCGTCAAAATTTATTTTGGGCTTTTGCATTCAATTCCACAGGCATTCCATTGGCTGCACTAGGCTATCTCTCGCCCATGCTTGCTGGTAGCGCAATGGCGCTCTCTAGTTTTTGCGTTCTAAGTAATGCCTTGCTTCTAAAACGTTGGCGCCCAACACATTCATAATTTGAGCAACACCCACCATCAATACGGTTTCATTTATTTGGGATTTTTGCGTACCAACTCAATATCGCCGTAAAGGGCACGAGTTTCAGATTTTGTATTGTCGGAGTCTGTGAGTAAGGCTATACCAATGATTGGACCGGGTGATTCTCCATAGGCGCGTTTGTAGTCTGCCGTGAGGTCTCGCTGATGTTTATGCCATTGGCCAAGATTATCCCAACCTGAATCGACCACAATCATTTTGATTCGGGAAGTATGCGCATTAGAAATGATCGTGTCGACAGGTGACTTACCAGACCAGATATACATCAAGGTAGCAAATGGCATTTCTTGACCGCTAATAAGGTTGGCCATTTCAAAATTCATTTTTTCCTTCAAGGGCAATTTGGATTTATTGCCATCAAAGGCGACTAGTATGCGAAGAGGCGCATCATCACGAGAACTCTCGGCATTATCTGCCTCGGGCAGCGCAGATAAGACTTTCCATTCCCAATTGAGCCATAAATTGCTCGCCTGACGAGGACGCAATTTGACAGCTAAGCCAGAGGCAGAGGTTTTAGAGCTAGCGCTCAAAACGGTCTTGCCTTGATAATTTTCCAACCGATAAACCGTATTCTTTTTATACGGTGCTATGCGATAAAAGTGCCAACCCTCGGGCAACCCCTGTTGCGCAACCCCTGCAGAAAATTTAGGTAATTCTTCTTGAGCAGGCAATTGATCCACATTGAGGGCTTGGCCTGACTCGTTTTGCACTGAACCTTCAAAACCTGCGCATCCTGACAGAATCAGCAAGATTGAAATAGAGAAATACAGAAGAGTACTTTTAAGCATTTATTCATTGTCCCAAATCTTGAGCCGTCTGAGTCTAAAATCGATAAATGCGTCAATATTCTTCTTCAGGCTGGGCAGCGATTTGCATTGGTATTGCAACCCTAGTGCATTTTGCTCTGGGCTTTGCCATTGAATTTTCGGTAGATGAAGCGCATTACGCCTTATATGCCCAGCACTTAGCATGGAGTTATTTTGATCACCCGCCGCTAGTGGGATGGATTCAGTGGCCAGTAGTAGCACTCACAAACTCAGAAGGCATCATCAGACTGATCCCTGAATTACTTTGGGCAATCTCTTGCATCCTGGTATTTCAAGTGACTATGAAGCTTCATGATTTCTTGCAAGGTCGTCATACCGGATATCTCACCTCTGCCCTGCCTTCAGCTAACGCCTGTGGATTGATGGCCGTACTCGCAATAATCGCCGCTCCCATCCCGCATGTTTTAGCAATTGGCCTGTTACCCGATACCCTACTTGCACCTCTCAGTCTGGGTTTGATGTTGATGGCATTGAGATGGTTAACTAAAGATCACTTCACCATTGCAGATTGGATGATCACCGGCGCATTGCTCGGATTTGCTGGTTTAAGTAAATACACCGCCTTCTTTACAGCAATGACACTGCTGTTTATTTTTCTCAGTCAACCACAAAAACCTTGGATGACGAAAGCAGGTTTTTGGTTAGCCATGTGTATCGGATTCACACTGATTACTCCGGTTCTCTTTTGGAATTGGGCAAATGATTGGATCTCTTTCAAGTATCAGATCGCCCATGGCGCCGGTAGCGAATGGCTATGGTCGCGCCTTAGTGCTTATCTAGGTATCCAGGTTCTCGCTTATGGGCCCCTTCTCATTTTTGGCGCCTACCTTTTTATTAAAAACTGCATCAGAAGCAATTATTTTTCAGTCTTGGCTTTATTAGGATTTTTTGCCATTCCATTTGCAATCTTCACCAGTTTGTCTGGCGGTGGAGGTCTTCCGCACTGGACAACACCAGCATGGTTTTGCTTAGCGCCATTTGCTGGTATTGGTTTAGCAAAGCGATGGTCTACGCAACATCATCTCGCTATTCGCTCCCTCTTCATTACGCAAGTCGCTCTTTGTTGCATTGGTTTTGCTTATGTACTGTCTGGCGGAATCAATTCTGCCGCTATCAAATCCAACCCCATTGCCGATCTTTATGGTTGGAAAATGGCCGGACAAAAAGCAGCACAACTTGCACAAGCTACTCATGCAGAAGGTATTGCAGTTCACAATTGGACTTTAGGGAGTCGTGCAGCATGGTATGCCAAACCCGTTCCGGTATTCGTTTTAGATCAACGCCAAGATCAGTTTGATCTGTGGTTTGGCCAATTGCCTCGCAGGACAAACATTCTCCTTATCAATTGGTCAGGCCTGACCCACAACCCACCCGTAGGTGACCAGGCTAGTGGGGCTCAATTTGAGCACTGTGAACCCCTTGATTCCCTAGAAATGGTCCGCTTCGGTCGCACCCTCTCCACATTCGAATTTAGTCTCTGTAAAAGCTGGTAAGGCACCAAATAGCCCTCAGATACCGTAAATTTGGGAGTTTTTAAGCGCTAGGCATTATCCTTATGCCTATGAGCTTACATTCAGAGTCAAATTCAGCCCCTCCGGCGGGCTGGAAAGCAGCCCTCAAGCGTGCTTGGCCCACCATTCGCATCCTTCTTTCTATCGGTTTGTTGTGGAAAGCAACCAGCGGAATTGACTGGCACGCCATATTTGAATCTGAAATCCAAATGGAGCCACTCTGGTTCTTAGTTGCACTCCTGAGTGCTACAACTGCATGCTTTTGTGGTGGATGTCGTTGGGCGCTATTGATGCGTAAAGTGGGCTTTCAAGGACGTCTGCGAAATTACATCTTGCTCTATTTCACAGGCGCTTTAGTGAATCAAGG
>NZ_JAHBAK020000017.1 GCF_018500155.2 Polynucleobacter sp. | reverse complement strand
GTAGGGTACAAATCAAACACCATGCGGTAGTTATATTCACCTGCAGGGTCAAGCGTGAAGAGTTGTGGTTTGATGGGTTCTTTGAGATCAAACACTAAACGGACAACGCCTGGTTGAAACTGACCCACCCGCACTTGAGCAATGTATGGGTCATTGGGTTTGACTTTCGCTACTAAATCTTTGAGTGTGGAATTGAGTTCCAAGCCTTGCACATCAACTACTAAGCGATCTGGATTTGTCAGAATTTGCTGAGTAATTGGAAGAGGGGTGTCAGATTCAAGGGTGATACGGGTGTAGTCCTCTGACGGCCAGACCCTCACACCTAGTATCTTGGCACCCCAGGCGATCTCGACTTCAGTGAGCAAAAGTGCAAAACCCATGACTTTTGCATACGTCTTGAGATTTTTTCTTCTCGCAAGATTGATCTTGCTCGGTTTTGTTTGACTGCGCATTTACTTAATGAAATTTTCTAGTACAGACACACCATCACTGAGAAGGGCGGTCATAGTAATAACACGTTCATTCTCATCAGATCCAGCAGCCAACTCAATCTGAATATCAAAAGGAGGTAGTGTGCCATTGGCTTTTTCTGGCCACTCTATTAAACAAAAACCAGGAACATCAAAGCACTCTGCAAATCCAGCTTCTTGCCACTCTAGTGGATCACGCATGCGGTAAAGATCAAAATGATGTGCGGTGATTGAGCCGCTTTGTGTTTGTAATGGGTAGATTTCACAAAGGGTGTAGGTTGGACTTTTTACCTTACCTTGGTGACCCATCGCCTGAATGAGATAGCGCGCAAAAGTGGTTTTACCCGCACCTAAATTTCCTATGAGTGAGATATTGAGGTGCTTCTGTGGATTTTGAGTCAAAAACCCAGAAATGCGATTGGCAAGTTGTGTGGCAAGTTTGGCAGTTTCCGCCTCTTGCCTACAATGTTGCTTCACTGTTTCTGTCATTTTGCGCATTCCTCTAGTTTATTCAATTATTGCGTTACATTTGTGATTCATATGCCTATATCTGCCAATTACTCTGCATTAGATGAGTCCGAGTTTCGAGCTTGGCTTGGAGAGAAGGCTTTGGCTCTCGGTTTTGATGGATTGCGCATTACGGATACCCATTTGGGCTCTGCAAGTGAGCGTTTGCAAGCATGGTTAGCCGACGGTCGTCACGGACACATGGAGTACATGGAGCGTCACGCAGACTTACGTGCTGATCCAACGCAGTTATTACCTGGATCAGTTCGTGTCATTTGTGTTCGTATGAATTATCTTCCCTCTGAAATCGATTTTGATGCTGAGTGGGGACGTCTTAAACATCCAACAGAAGCAGTCATCTCGATGTACGCCAGAGGGCGCGATTATCACAAAGTCCTGCGTCAGCGGATGCAAGACTTTGCTAAAGCCATTGAAGAGCGCATCGGTGCTTTTGGTTATCGCGTATTTACAGACTCTGCACCATTGATGGAAGTAGAGTTGGCAAAAAATGCGGGTTTAGGTTGGCGTGGTAAACATACCTTATTGCTCAATCGTGACTCGGGGTCGATGTTTTTCTTGGGCGAGATCTTGGTAGACATGCCCTTACCGATTGATGATCCCCAGGCAGATCATTGTGGCACTTGCCAGGCCTGCATGAATGTATGTCCGACACAGGCCATTACCGCCCCTTATCAATTAGATGCGCGCCGGTGCATTTCTTATTTAACGATCGAAAATCCAGAAGCGATTCCCATTGAGTTTCGAAGTGCAATGGGTAATCGTGTTTACGGATGTGATGATTGCCAACTTATTTGTCCTTGGAATAAGTTTGCTAAGCGTACCGGCCTGCCAGATTTTGCGCAGCGTCACGGTTTAGGACAGTCCTCTTTATTGCATCTTTGGTCATGGACAGAAGAGGAGTTTTCACAGCGTCATGAGGGCAGTGCTATACGCCGCATAGGCTATCGCCGTTGGCGTCGTAATCTTGCAGTGGCGATGGGTAATGCGTTGGCTAGTTCACTCGTGGATGAGCAGAACAAACAACAAATACGTCAGGCATTAAGCACGGGACTGACGAGTGCAGATGCATTGGTTGCGGAACACATCAACTGGGCGCTCAAGCAGGGCTGATCAGCGAAAAGTCTGGGCAGCTCTTACAATGACGGTATGTCATCAGCGGACCAGCCTTATATCGATCCAATCGAAATTGCTTTAGAGGGTAAGGCTGCTGAGCGCTTTAAGAGTCCTCGGGATGCATTTTGGAGTGGCATGCGCGATGCTGCTGGCGCTCCTGCCCTAGTGCTCTTTGCGGGCATGGTCGGTTTTGGCGCCATGGGCAAGACCAATGGGTTTGATGTCTGGTTTACGACCTTTACTTCATTTTTTATGTTTGCCTTGCCTGGTCAGGTGGTCTTGCTAGAAATGGCGATTACTGGCTCGTCAGTATTTGCGATAGCGTTGGCAGTAACTTTGACATCAACGCGTTTTATTACGATGACGGTCACACTCTTTCCGCAATTTCATCAAAAGGATCGTAATCGCAGTTTGTATGCATCAGTGCATTTATTAGCGATGACTACATGGGCAATTTCCATGCGAGAGTTTCATGCCATTGAGACAAAGCACCGTTTAGCGTACTTTGTCGGTTTGGGTTTGTTGTGCTGGTTGATTTCTATTCCAGGAACAATCCTGGGTTATTTCTTGGCGGGTATGGTGCCTCCCGCAATCACGCTTGGTCTGGTGTTTATCAACCCACTATTCTTTTTATTAACCTTTACTGAAGTAAAACCTTGGATCAATCGGATAGCCATATTGATGGGATGTATCTTTGGCCCCATTTTTTTTGTCCTCGACCGTGATACAAGCTTGCTCACAGCAGGACTCGTGGGTGGAACTTTGGCGTATTTCATTGACCGCAAACTCATCCGTAAAAAAGCAGGAGTGATTGGTTAATGGACAGCGCAATCCATACGATGACGGATGCTCTATCTGGATGGGGCTTATGGGTTGCTTTGGTGGGCGCCTGTCTCGGTACTTATTTTTGTAGAGCCATTGGCGTATTGCTTTCTCAAAGCATTAATCAAGATAGTGAAATTTTTCGCTGGTTAGCTGCAGTGACATACGCTATGGTTGCTGCATTAACGATCCGCTTAATTGTGATGCCGCTAGGTTTAATGGCGACAGTCCCTTTATGGATTAGGGTGTTGATTTGCGCCTTAAGTATTGGCGTCATGGTATCGAAACCCACTAGGCGTCTAGTTCCAGCCCTCTTAACTGGAACATTGTTGATGGTGAGTTACGGCGTTATTCGCTAACTAATCTCGTCCCCAATCGATTTAGAGGTGTGCCGCCAAAATTCTGGCAATATGCACAGCTTGTTTTTGTGCGCCATCTGCAATTTGATGACGACAGCTTGTGCCATCAGCAACAACCCAGCTATCGGGCGCTTTACGAATGCTAGGTAACAGACTGGCTTCTGCCATCTGTTTGGAAACTTCAATATGCTCAGCTTCATAACCAAAACTTCCCGCCATTCCACAGCAAGACGATTCAATCAGTTGTGGGTTCGCTTGAGGAATGAGTTTTAATAGTTCTAACGCAGGCGATACAGCGCCAAAAGATTTCTGATGGCAATGACCATGAAATAGAACCGGTTTGCTTGCAGCTTGGAAATGTAGACTTAGACTATCAGCCTTGGCCTCCCTAGCTAAGAATTCCTCTAACAGCTGCGCTTGCCGCGAAACCTCAATAGCGCGCTCGCCAAAACCCATGACCAAAGCTTCATCTTTTAATGTGAAGAGGCAAGAGGGCTCTAAGCCAATAATGGGGATATTGTTTTGAGCATAAGGTGCTAAGTGATCTACTAATTCACGTAAAGTTTCTTTGGCTTTATCCACCATCCCTGCCGCAAGGTAGGTTCTACCACAGCAAAATTCTTTAGAACAGGCACTTTTCTCCTGCTGGTTTTGTTGATGACGGCTCTTTTGTGGAATATGCACACGATACCCAGCCGACTTCAGTACTTTCAAAGCTGCTTGCAAATTCTCATCTTCAAAATATGCATTAAAAGTATCGGCGAAGAGTACGACGCCCTTGTGTTTGCTAAGTTCCTCAGGGCTGTATTGATAAGAAGTATTCGACTGTATATTGCTCCAAAAAGTACGACCCTTCCAAACAGGCAAACTTCTTTGCGCTGAAATACCCATCATCCATTCTTGAAGTTTGGCCAGCGGTTTGAAGTGGTTGCGTAAGTTCAGTATTGCCGGCAAAAGTGGAATGCTGCTAATTGTGCTGGCGTATTTGGGTAAATAAGCAACTGCCAAATCGCGTAAAGAATGTCCCACTCGTTTTTTATAGGCAGAGAGAAATTCAATTTTCATTTTCGCCATATCAACTCCTGTAGGGCATTCACGCCTACAAGCTTTGCAGCTGACACACAAATCCATCACCTCTTTGATAGCATCGCTGCCTAACGGAGAGGACTCATCTTGAATATCTAGTTGATTGGATAAGGCTAAACGTAAAGTATTTGCTCTGCCGCGCGTGAGGTGCTTTTCATCGCGGGTGACGCGATAGCTCGGACACATCACTTCTGCATCAAATTTTCGACAGTGACCATTGTTGTTGCACATCTCCACGGCTTTTGCCAATCCGTTGGCGGGATCGCCGCCTGTCCCTGGAGCTGTAGTTTCTTCGGTGATGGGATTGTTTTGCACATTCCAGGCAGACCAATCTAATGCAGGTTGTAGTGGAATGACTTTGTAGCTAGGCGGAAAGCGGAAGTTGCTCACATCGTCCATTTTGGGTGGATCGATGATTTTTCCTGGATTAAATAAGCCCTTGGGATCAAAGGCATGTTTAATTTCTGCGAGTGCTTGTGTGATCTTGGGGCCAAATTGCCAAGAGATCCATTCGCCGCGGCACAGGCCATCGCCATGCTCACCGCTATAAGCACCTTTATATTTACGCACTAGGGCAGAGGCTTCTTCTGCAACGGCACGCATTTTTTGTGCGCCATCTCTGCGCATATCCAATATGGGCCGGACATGGAGTGTGCCTACAGAAGCATGCGCATACCAAGTGCCGCGTGAACCGTATTTAGCAAATACGTCTGTGAGGGCTTGGGTGTAATCTGCCAAGCTCTCAAGTGGAACGGCACAATCTTCAATAAAGCTCACGGGCTTGCCATCACCTTTTAAGCTCATCATGATGTTTAGACCCGCTTTGCGTACTTCCCACAAATTTTTTTGTAGGGGAGCATCAGGCATCGAGACAACCGAACCAGGTAAGCCATGATCGGCCATGAGTTCTTGCAGAGCAGTGAGCTTTTTCAGTAATGGGGCCTGTTCTTCGCCAGAAAACTCCACCAATAAGATAGCTTCGGGAGTTTGCGCACTAGGATTAATGAGCGCAGTCTCGATAGTCTTTTTAAAGCTAGGATTGTTGCGTGCAAGGTCAATCATCGTGCGATCCACCAATTCCACTGCGGTAGGTCCAAGTTTGACGATATGTTGCGCGCTATCCATCGCCTTATAAAAGCTCGCAAAATTCACAACCCCCAATACTTTGTGTTTGGGTAGTGGTGCGAGTTTTAGTTTGAGGGATTTAAAGTAAGCCAGCGTGCCCTCGCTACCCACTAATAAGTGGGAGAGATTGACGCTGCCATCTTGGGTGTAAGGTAATTGACTTTGGGGATGGAAGATATCAAGGTTATAACCCGCTACGCGCCGCAGAACCTTCGGAAAGTGCGCCTCAATCTCCGGTTGCAAGGTATGCGCCAAGTGTTTAACAAAGTCACCCAACTCTTTTGCAGCACCCGAGCTATTGGCATAGTTCCCAAATTGGGCTACTTGTCCATTGGCTAGCCAAGCATCAATACCTAATACGTTATGAACCATATTGCCGTAGGCAATCGAGCGACTTCCACACGAATTATTTCCAGCCATACCGCCGATAGTCGCTTGCGCAGCAGTGGAGACATCTACGGGATACCATAAGCCATGTTGCTTAAGCGAGAGATTCAAATGATCAAGCACAATGCCTGGCTCTACCTCAACATAACCTTTTTCGATATTGAGATCTAAGACATTTCTAAAGTACTTCGTGTTATCAATGACTAGAGCGGTGCCTGTAGTCTGTCCACATTGACTGGTACCACCACCACGTGGAAGAACGGGCACTCCCAACTCGGCAGCTATCTGAAGAGCGGCAGCAATATCGTCTGCAGTTTTGGGGACAAATACTGCAACAGGCATAGCCTGATAAATCGAGGCATCAGTTGCATAGCGACCGCGGCTGGCGCTGTCAGTCATAACCTCGCCAGAGGTCTCTTGACGCAAGCGTTTAGCAAGCAGCGCTTGGTCTATCAGGATTTCTCTGGCGTCCAAGGGTTTATTCATTTCATGGTCTCCGCTACTGCTGTAGGTAGCGCTTCGGCTTTTAGAAGCTGCACCACGACATCGCGCTTATTGTGTACATGTTGAATCATGATTTTGCGCATACGCGCACTATCACGTGCTTGCAGCGCATTGAGCATCTCTTGATGTTCTTCGACTGCTTTTTCCCATTTCACACCATCTTGATTCGAGCGAAAGCGCAGAGCCTCAATGCGTGCATTAACTTGAGTAAATAATTGAGAGAGCACGGGATTATTTGCCGCTTGATTAATCAGATGATGAATGCGTAAGTTCAGTCTGTAGTAGCTGGATAAATCACGGCGCGCATATGCAGCCATCATTTCATATTGGAGTGCTGCTAATTCAGAAAGAGTGGCGTCGCTAATATTTTTTGCAGCAAGTTCCCCAGAAAATCCCTCAAGGTCAGCAATCACATTAAAGGTATGAATTACATCCTCAATACTGAGTTGCACTGCTATCGCGCCACGATTGGCAATTAACTCCACTAAGCCATCAGCTGCCAGGCGACGAATCGCTTCCCGAATCGGTGTGCGCGATACATGGAGGCTTTCCGCTAATTCACGTTCATTGAGCTTGCTGCCGGGCGCAATCTTGCCCTCAACCAAAAGCGAGCGCAGTTTTTGGAAGGTCGCCTCATGAAGGTTATGAGGGTTAGCTGCTTCAGTTGCCATGCTGGGATATCCCTTAATTTGCATACAAAAACATCATTGATTGCTAATAGAGCTTAATTTAAGCTATATTTTGACACTAAATCAGTAAAATTTGTATACAAAATGGAAAAATAGACAAAATTGTCATACACTAGCCCTACAAAAGCTAGCCCCAAAAAAGAACCGAAACCCATCACAACAAATAGAGAGACATCAAATGCTAAAGCTCGATAACCATCCATCAGGACGCCATTTTTTGCATATTCCTGGACCTAGTCCGGTTCCTTCGCGGATTTTGCGCGCCATCAGCTATCAAACGATTGATCATCGTGGACCAGAATTTGGTGCCTTTGGCTTAAAAGTTTTAGATGGTATTAAAAAGATTTTTAAAACTGAGCAGCCAGTCATTATTTACTCAGCTTCAGGAACGGGTTCTTGGGAGGGCGCTCTAGTGAATGTCCTTAATCCTGGCGATAAAGTGTTGTTTTATGAAACTGGTCAGTTCGCTAATTTATGGCGAGCACTTGCGCAACGCCTTGGTTTAAATGTGGAAGTGGTTGGTAAGCCTGGAAAAGATTCTTGGCGCTGGGGTGTTGATGCCGCAGTAATTGAAGAGCGCTTGCGTAAAGACACGCAACACGAAATCAAAGCGGTGTGCGTTGTGCATAACGAAACTTCGACAGGTGTGACTTCCAATATTGCAGCAGTGCGCAAAGCCATTGATGCCGCTAAACATCCTGCCTTATTGTTGGTTGATAGCGTATCAGGTCTAGGTTCTGCGGATTTTGAACATGACAAATGGGGTGTAGACGTTACCGTATCAGGCTCGCAGAAGGGTTTGATGTTACCCCCAGGCATTGGCTTTAACGCCTTGTCGCCAAAAGCGATTGAGGCAAGTAAACGCAGCACCTTTCCAAAATCCTACTGGGCTTGGGATGAAATTTTGGAATCGAATAAAAATGGTTATTGGCCAACCACTCCAAGCACAAATCTCATGTATGGTTTACATGAAGCGCTTGACATGATGATGGCTGAAGGCTTGGATAACATTTTTGCGCGCCATCAACGTTTAGCAGCCGCTTGTCGTGCAGCAGTAAATGCATGGGGTCTTGAAATTCAATGCCAAGATCAAGATTGCTACTCTCCAGTGCTCACGTGTATTGCTACACCAGAGGGTATGGATGCCGATGTACTCCGTAAACATGCTTTAGAAAAATTTAATCTCTCATTAGGAACTGGTCTGGGAAAAATTAAAGGTAAAGCATTTCGCATCGGTCATTTAGGTGATTGCAACGAACTGAGCTTGATGGCGGCATTAAGTGGCGTGGAAATGAGTTTGGGTTCGATGGGCTATAAACCGAAGGCGAGTGGTGTATTGGCTGCTCAAGAATCCCTGAAATAAGCAGTTTTGGAGGAGACAGGGTGTAGCAGGGCTTCTGATGGGGTCCGGATACACCCTTTATAATTAAGGCATTGATGGCGTTTACATCAAATAAAACATATTCGAGACAATCGCATTAACTAAAGGAAGCAACATGTTGGCAACTAAACCGTATTTAACTCAAGCAGATGTACAAAAGATTTTGGACGCTGCTAATAAACATGCAGCCGCGAATAATTGGGCGGTGACGATTGCCGTTTGTGATGACGGTGGTCATGTTTTAGGTTTAATTCGTCGCGATGGTTGTGCTCCTGTATCAACTTATATCGCTCAAGAAAAAGCGCGTACTGCGGCAATGGGTAAACGTGAGAGTCGTGTATACGAAGAAATTATTAATAACGGCCGTACATCCTTCTTATCTGCCCCGCATATTGCTGGCATGTTAGAGGGTGGGGTCAATATCGAGGTAAATGGGTTTACCATCGGCGCAGTCGGCGTTTCCGGCGTTAAATCGACCGAAGATGCTGAAATTGCGAAAGCAGGCATCGCGGCCATTCTGTAAGTTACCTTGACAAATACCACTACTGAATTCAATTCACCTACAGGGGCTAGCAAAACTGCTACCCCACCAGCAACTACCACTTTTGCTGATTTTGGTTTAGACCCGCTCATACAAAAAGCAGTTGCGCAGCAGGGTTACAACACTCCCACTCCGATACAGGCACAATCGATTCCCCATGTGTTAGCGGGAAGTGATTTGATGGGCGCCGCGCAAACTGGTACCGGTAAAACTGCAGCGTTTGTATTGCCGATCATTCAAAAGATTTTGCGCCATGCCAGTAATAGCGCATCGCCAGCGCGCCATCCTATTCGTGCGCTCGTGCTCACTCCTACTCGTGAATTAGCGGTGCAAGTTGCTGAAAATGCAGCGAGCTATTCCCAATACACTGATTTGCGTACAGCGGTGGTCTATGGTGGTGTGGATATGAAAGAGCAGGTCACCATTTTGCGTAATGGTGTCGAAATTTTGATTGCAACACCTGGGCGTTTGCTTGATCACATTGGTTCTAAAGTAGCCAATTTATCGCAAGTAGAAATTTTGGTCTTAGATGAAGCTGACCGAATGCTCGACATGGGGTTCTTGCCTGACCTGCAACGGATTATTAATTTAATTCCCACAGCAAGACAAACCTTATTGTTTTCAGCGACTTTCTCTCCTGAGATTAAAAAGTTGGCGCAGAGTTATTTGCGCTCACCGGTCACGGTTGAAGTAGCACGCCAAAATGCAGCAGCCGATACAGTGAAACAGGTGGTGCATTTGGTTGCGGCAGCTGATAAGCAACGCGCCATCGTGAAGGTGCTAGAAAACCGGACTCGCCAGGGTCTATCACGTCAGTGCATTATTTTTACTAATAGTCGTTTGGGTTGCGCACGCTTGGCTCGTGCTCTTGAGCGCGATGGCATTAAAGCGGGCGCGATTCATGGTGATAAAAGTCAGGGTGAGCGTACTCTGACCTTGGATGCATTTAAGTCTGGAGAAATTGAGGCGTTGGTAGCAACCGATGTTGCCGCACGTGGCTTAGATATTCCCGATATGCCATGTGTGATTAATCACGAACTTCCTTTTAATGCCGAAGATTTTATTCATCGCATCGGACGTACAGGTCGCGCTGGTAGTAAAGGTGATGCGATTGCTCTGGTGGATGAGAGTGAAAAGCGTTTGCTCGATGACATCGAGAAGCTCATGAAGCGCAAACTCGAAGTGGCCCCACTGCCAGATGTGAAATCTGTACCGGGTCAGATTACAGATCCATTCTTTTACAAGCCTTATGAGCCTTCCAGCGCTACGAAACCGGCAGCATCTGAACAGGTTTCCACAACGAACGCACCAGAAGTAAAGAAGGTGGGTATCACTCCGGCAAAGCCTGCCGTAGGCGCTCTACTTGGCGGCTTTAAAAAGAAGTCCTAACGATTTTCCAAAGACTAGAGATGCCAAGCCTGGGTGGCGGCCAATAGCCACTCTGCAACCGTTGTTGTATCTCCATCCGGCAAATCTTGTAAACCCAGGTGTTGTCCTGCCTTGCGCAGTTCCATCAAGACGTCTTCTGGGTTGCGAGTCTGAATTTGCATGGCTAGAGTTTGCTTGCTCAGTTTCTCTCCATGCTCATCAAGAACTAGAGGTAGATGTTTGTAGTGTGGGGTGATGTAGCCCAATTGTCTTTGTAAAAAGATTTGCCTTGCAGTGTTGCTCAGTAAATCAGCACCCCGCACAATATGGGTGATGCCCTGCAGGGCATCATCAACAACGACGGCAAGTTGATAGGTAAATACGCCATCGCTACGACGTAAAACAAAGTCACCTACTTCGCGCCAGAGATCTTGCTCTTGTGGACCCAGGATGCCATCTTCAAATTGAATGTGACAATCTTTTGGAAGTGCGATACGCCATGCTACTTTGGCATCCCACTGGTGACAATCATGCATGTCTGCCGCACGTGGTCTACAAGTTCCTGGATACACCATCTCTTGATTGCGAGGTGTCTGAATATGGAGGAAAGCTAGCGTGTTGGCAATCATCTGCCTTGAACAGGTGCAGGGATAAAGTAATTTTTGCTTGGCAAGTTCTACAAGGGCATTGTGATATCCCTCCTGGCGACTTGACTGATGGCTCGGCTCCTCATCCCAAAATAGGCCGCAGGCAAGCAATTGGGACTGAATGACTTGTACAGCCCCTGGAACGCACCTCGGGGTATCTAAGTCTTCCATTCTGAGAAGCCATTTGCCGCCATTTTTTCGGGCATCTAGCCAGCTTCCTAGGGCCGCAACTAGCGATCCGGCATGGAGTGGACCGGTTGGCGAAGGGGCAAATCGCCCGCGATAGCCGTCGGCTGGGGATGGGGGGTTTTTAGACATGGACACAGCTAAAATCATCTCATGGCTTTACCCCGTTTTGTTCATCTTCGCATTCACTCCGAGTTTTCAATTACGGATGGAGTCGTGCGCATTGACGATGCGGTGGCTGCCGCCGTAAAAGATGAGATGGGCGCATTAGCCATTACTGACCTAAGCAATTTATTTGGTCTAGTACGGTTCTACACTGCTGCTCGTTCCAATGGCATTAAGCCTATTGCCGGGGCTGATGTTTGGGTGACTAACCCCCAAGACCCCGACCAACCGCATCGTTTGTTGCTACTGGTTCAGAATCATTCAGGATATCTCAATCTTTGTGAGCTTTTGAGTAAAGCCTCTTTGGAGAATCAGTCCCGTGGCCGTGCTGAAGTAGATTTGGCTTGGTTCAGTGCGCCTGCTGCAAAAGCAGAAGATAAAAAAGCCAAGCGAACACTAGCCTATGGATTAATTGCCCTATCTGGTGCTCGTATGGGCGAAGTGGGTTCTGCATTATTAGCGGACCAATTAGAGCAAGCCAAAAATGCAGCAAAACGTTATGAGAAGCTTTTCCCGGAAGCTTTTTACATCGAAGTCCAGCGGGGCGGTCATCCTCAGGATGAAAGGCAATTACAACTTGCTTGTCAATTAGCAAGTGAAATGAATTTGCCAGTTGTGGCAACGCATCCAGTGCAGTTCATGCAAAGGAGTGATTTCACGGCTCATGAGGCGCGCGTTTGTATTGCTGAAGGCGAACTGCTTGGTAACCCAAGACGGCAAAAGAAATTTAATGAAGAGCAGTATTTCCTGACTCAAGAGGAAATGGAAAAGCGTTTTGCAGATCTACCAGTTGCATTGGCTAACTCAGTGGAAATCGCTAAGCGTTGTAATTTGTCCTTGGTGCTAGGTCAACCTCGCTTGCCGGATTTTCCGACGCCACCTGGAATCACGTTAGATGAATTTTTGCTTGCTCAATCTGAGGCAGGGCTTGAGCGTCATATGGAGCGGAACTTTCCAGATCCACAAGAGCGCGCCAAAGAGATGCCACGTTACCGCGAGCGCCTCTTGTTTGAAGTGAAGACGATTTCACAAATGGGTTTCCCGGGATACTTTTTGATTGTTGCGGACTTTATTAACTGGGCAAAAAATAATGGCGTGCCAGTTGGTCCGGGTCGTGGATCGGGTGCAGGCTCCCTAGTGGCTTACTCACTAGGAATTACGGATCTAGATCCACTGCGCTACAACTTACTCTTTGAGCGCTTTTTAAATCCAGAGCGGGTCTCGATGCCCGACTTTGATATCGATTTTTGCCAACATGGGCGTGACCGCGTCATTCAGTACGTTAAAGACAAATATGGCAAGGATGCAGTCAGTCAAATTGCCACATTTGGAACGATGGCCGCCAGAGCAGCGATTCGTGATGTGGGCCGTGTTTTGGAGCAAGGTTATAACTTCGTAGACGGTATCGCTAAGCTCGTTCCTAATAAGCCAGGTCAATACATGACGATTGATATGGCTAAGAAAGAAGAGAAGCAGTTAGCCGAGCGCGAAAAAAATGAAGACGAAGTACGTCAACTACTTTCTTTAGCAGAGCAGTTAGAAGGCATGACTCGTAACGTGGGTATGCATGCTGGCGGTGTATTGATTGCTCCTGGACGTCTGACGGATTTTTGCCCCTTGTATACACAAGAAACAAAAGATCAAGACAGTAGTTCGGTAATTAGTCAGTTTGATAAAGATGACGTCGAAGCGATTGGTCTAGTGAAATTCGACTTCTTGGGTTTGACTACGCTCACTATTTTGGCTGCAGCAGAACGCTGGATCAAAGCGCTGCATGCAGACCGTAAAGATTGGAGTATTAGTGATATTCCACTCGATGATGAAAAAGCATTCGAGGTGCTTAAGCGAGCAAATACAGTTGCCGTGTTTCAGCTAGAAAGTCGCGGCATGCAAGGCATGCTTCGGGAGGCAAAGCCTGACCGATTCGAGGACATTATTGCGTTGGTAGCGTTGTATCGACCAGGCCCAATGGATTTGATCCCTGACTTTATTGAACGCAAACATGGTCGTCAGAAGGTGGAGTATCCAGACCCACGGATTGAGCCTGTTTTACGCGAAACCTACGGCATCATGGTGTATCAAGAGCAGGTGATGCAGATGGCGCAGATGATTGGCGGTTACTCGCTCGGCGGCGCAGATATGTTGCGCCGTGCAATGGGCAAGAAAAAGCCAGAAGAGATGGCGCAGCATCGCAAAATCTTTAGCGACGGTGCCAAAGCCGGTGGAATTTCCGAGGCAAAGGCAAACGAGATCTATGACTTGATGGAGCGTTTTGCGGGGTATGGATTTAATAAATCCCATGCTGCCGCCTATGCGCTCTTGGCTTATCAAACAGCATGGTTAAAAGCATATTACCCAGCCGAATTTATGGCGGCCAACTTATCGCTAGCCATGGATGACACCGACAAAGTCAAGATTTTGTATGACGATTGCTTGGCCAATCAGATCAGGGTATTTTCACCAGACATCAATACAGGTGTGTATGAGTTCACACCATTGCGTGCACCCGATGCGGCGCCAGATTCACCCATCAGTCACATTCGTTATGGTTTAGGCGCGGTAAGAGGAACTGGTGAAGCGGCGATTGAAGCGATTGTAAAAGCGCGCCAAGCGGGCGGGCCTTTTAAAGATCTCTTTGATTTTTGTGCGCGTGTCGATCGTCGGCAAGTCAATCGCCGTGCTATCGAAGCATTGATGCGTGCAGGGGCTTTTGATAGTCTGTATAAGGATTCCCTACCAGCTGCCGGTAATTTATACGATATTCGTTCTACCTTGCTTGCTTCCTTGGCAAGAGCCATTGAGGCGGCAGAGCAGGCTGAAGCTTCTATTCATCAAGTGAGCCTCTTTGAAGTGGCTGGTGAAGATCACCAACATCAACCAGAATTAGTGCGTGAGCCAGTTTGGCCTGAGAAGAAGCGCCTTCAAGAAGAGAAGACGGCATTAGGTCTCTGTTTAACAGGCCACATGTTTGATGCCTACCGCGCCGAGACATCGCACTTTATACGCCAACCGCTAGCAAAATTATCGGAAGGTAAAGATCAGTTAATAGCCGGCATCATTACTTCTGCCAGAATGCTCACTGGGCAGCGGGGTCGCATGATGATCGCCACAATTGATGATGGCTCTGCAGCAGTTGAAGTCACTCTATACAGTGAAGTCTATGAACCTAATCGTTCTTGGCTAAAAGAAGATGAATTGCTGATTGCTAAAGTGAATGTCACGCCAGATAAATTTTCTGGTGGCATGAGAATAGTGGCAGAAAATGTGATGGATATTACAGGGGCACGTATGCGTTTTGCTCGAAATGTCCACGTTTGCATTGACTCAGCTATCGATATCAGAATGTTAAGGAGCCAGATTGGCCCTTATTTAATGGCCAATCGCGTTAAAGATCCCAAGTCTAATTTTGCTAGCCCAGGATCAGCTCAAGAGGGTGTTAAGGGGTTGGTGATCACTGCTGCCGTGACGACTAGTGGCGGTGCCTGCTTAATGCAGTTCCCCGAAGAGATGCGAATTTATCCAGATGACGCATGTCTGCATAGTCTTAATCAATTGCTTGCATCAAAACAAAAAGATCCAGTGCAGGTTCAGTACCACTAAATCTTTGCTGAACTGAGCACGTTCACCGCAGCTGCAATCACTTGTGCAGGCTCTAGAAAATCTAAACACTCGCTATAACTATCGGCGCGATCTAAGCAGCCAGCTTTACGACAAGGTACGCACTCACCGGGACCTTGCAAAATGGTAATGTCACCGACTGTTTGGTTACGAGCGCGTAATTGGTATGGTTGCTGCCCAACAAAGCCGTTTGGCCAAGGGCCAAAATTGGTCGGGGGAGTGGCACCAAACAGAGCAATAGTTGGGGTGTTGCAGGCTGCCGCCAAGTGGGTAATAGAGGTATCAACCCCGATATACAGTGTGGCACCGCGCAGCAAAGATCCTGCCTGAGGGATCGTGAGTTGCCCGGCTGCATCTATCACCTTGGCAGCAATCTCAGGCTCCAATAAAGATACGATATCGCGGTTAAGTTGTACGTCCTGATTTGCAGAAGATGCGCTAAGCACGATCTGATAACCCATCTTGGCTAAGTATGTGATCAAGTGCTGCCAATGCGCCAGTGGCCAGCGCTTATAAGCCGTTAACGGACCGGGATGAATGACGATATAGGGTTGTGTCAGTTGGCCTGCAATCACTGGCGGTATTGCTTGACCTGTTGGGGGTGTGACGTTAATAGGATTCAAAAACAGATCGCTCGGTTTTTTGCAAAAGGCTTCGAGCAGACGAAGTTTCTCGGTGATAACGTGCTGTGAAAAATAATCCACATCAATGTTGTATAACGAGATCCATTTTTTCCAAGCATTTTGTCGCTTGGATTTTTCTGCAGCCTTGCTCTTTTCTCCTTGTGGGTGTCCACCCAAAACACCTACTCGGTGAAACGCGAAGAGTAAGCCATAGAAATATGCTCTGTCGCTTGGTTGCGTCACAACTGCAAGGTCATAGCGCAAAAAAAGTCTTTTGAGTAAAGATAGATATTCCTGCAAACGCGGCCGATCTGAAGTTTCAATGATCTGATCAATATGGGGATTGCCTTTGATCATATCGAGCTTGCCTTGGTAGCCCAAAAAATGAAACTCGGCATTGGGCCAAAGTTGACGTGCCTGATCAATAAGTGGCGTAGTGACCAAAACATCACCAATTTGCCGAGTAGCAATAAATAAGACTCTTTTAGGCGTAAAGGTGGAAAGGTGACTCATTACTCAATCTTTTAAATTGCTTTTGCCAGAATCTTTTCGCGGACGCGGCGGGCATTTTCTGCAGCATTACTTTGATCATGTATAGGATGATAGAGATGAAATACCTCAGTTGCCCAAGATCCTGACTTACGTTTGATATGGTGGCGCTGTAAGCGAAACACAAAGTCAGCATCTTCATGACCCCAGCCCGTCATTGATTCATCAAAACCCTGAATTGCTAAGGCATCCTTTTTCCAGCAAGCCATATTGCATCCCTTGATGCGTCGCCATACAAATTTTTTGTAAACACGCAATGTACTATTACCAAATTTAATGATTAAGGGCAGGTATTTATTAATGCCACCGCGCAGACGCTCACTTGGCAGCATCGAGCTCAAGCGTGCAAAGTCCCACTTTGGCCAGACTAATAGGTCTTGAGTCAGTTTTTCATCTAACAAGACTCTACTGCCGGTGACAAGATATCCAGGTTGAGCTAATAGGCGATGACGTTCAACAAAATCCGGTTGCACTAGACAATCACCATCTAAAAAGATGAGGTAATCCCCTTGAGCGGCATCGATTGCTCGATTGAGGATTTGGGTTTTACGAAACCCCAGGTCTTCTTGCCAGAGGTGCGTAATGGGATAGGGGCTCGTTGCTTTGAAAGCATCAATCATCTGTTTTGTGCTTTCAGTGGATCCATCGTCGGCAATGATGACTTCAAAATCTTGCTCTGTTTGAGTGGCTAATGATTCTAGGCAAAGCTTTAATGCTTGCGGCCAGTTATAGGTAGCCAGCAAAATAGAAATCATTTACGCGCTTCCTGGTGGAGATGCCAAAGCTTGATGTAGCGATAGTAGGTTCCCTGAGCATTGGAAATAGCCAAGGTAAATCCTTGCGCGCCATCTAAAAATCCTGCGCGAATAATGTAGGTGCGGATAAATGCCCAGGCGCCATGTAGTACAGCCTTTAGAGGACTGGCAGTTTTGCCTTTAGCAAAAGCTTGCTCTGCTGATGCAGTTGAATAGCGATCGAGCTTTTGCAAAACCTGGGAGTAATTCATGAAGCTGTAGTGTAAGAGCGGATTTTCGAGTTTTGCTACCGAGCCGCTAGGGATGAGTCGCTCATGTACTAAATCGTCTGAGAAGCGGGCGGTACCTCTTTTAAATAGGCGGTCCACGTAATCTGGACTCCACCCCGAATGGCGAATAAAGCGGCCACAATACCAGGAGAGCCTTGGAATAGCGAAGCAATCAACATGGGCGTTGTGGTGGATAGCCGTCAGAATTTCAGATTTGAGGGCCGGGGTTAGCCGTTCATCTGCATCTAAGGAGAGAACCCAATCTCCCGTAGCTAAATCTAAAGCCCGATTCTTTTGGGGTCCAAAACCCGGCCAATCAGAGGGCCTGGCAATGGTTGCCCCATAGTTTTGGGCTATTTCTACCGTGCGGTCGGTGCTGTTGGCATCCACTATTACCAATTGCTGGGCAATACCGTCCAAGGAGGCTAAACAGTCCTCTAAATTGGCCTCTTCATTACGGGTGATGAGTATGACTGATAAGGTGGGCATAATTCATTATATGAATGCTCAAGACCGTACTGCTCTAAATCGCTTAATTTCGTATCTAAAGCCCCATATTGGGCTCATTATTGGCTCCCTAGTAGCCATGGCTTTTGTCGCTGCTGCCGAAACATCCATTCCCGCCTTAATGAAGCCTTTATTGGATCGGGGGTTCACTGGACAGCTCAATAGCAAGCTTTGGCAAGTTCCTGTTTTTCTGGTGGGGTTAGCAATTGTCCGCAGTCTGGCGCAATTTTTGTCAAATTATTTGTTGACGAAGGTGATTAACGAAGTTCTTCTCAAACTTCGTGAGCAAATGTTCCAATCGTTGTTGCATGCACGTACTACTTTTTTCCAAAAGAATTCTGCATCCCATTTAATTAATGCGGTTGTATTTGAAGTCAACAATGTGCTTTCCATTATGGGTGGCGTACTCATTAGCTTAGTGCGTGACTCTTTGACCGTCATCGGACTCATTGGATATTTAATTTATCTCAACTGGAAATTGACTTTAGTAGTGCTAATTATTTTTCCAGTCATCGCTTTGATTATGAAAAAAATCAATAAGCGTCTGCGAGTATTAAATCGTGAGCAACAAACTTTAACCAGTGATTTAGCTTATATCGTCGAAGAATCTACCGCGGGTTACAAGATTGTCAAAGTGCATGGCGCCCAAGAATATGAGATGCATCGCTTTGCGCAAAAGGCAGAGCGTTTACGCCAATTTGCCTTAAAGTCTGCCGTTGCTGGCGGTCTCAATCAGCCAATCACCCAGTTAATAGCCTCCATGGCCTTGTCGGTGGTGTTGGTGATTGCCTTGATGCAGTCTGCTACAGAAGGAACAACGGTTGGTGGATTTGCCTCCTTTATCACTGCCATGATGTTGGTGATCTCACCTTTAAAACACCTCGCCGATATCAACCAACCATTACAGCGGGGCTTGACTGCGGCTGAGATGATTTTTGGTTTGATGGATCAACCTTTTGAAGAGGATGAAGACCGCCGCCAAAATATGAGGTCTTTAGATAAGGCTAAGGGTGCAATTCGTTTTGAAAATGTAGGGTTCTCTTACGAGCAAGAGGAAGGGCGTCAAGAAGCATTAAGCAATATCAATTTGACTATTCAACCTGGTGACGTGATTGCATTTGTCGGGCCGTCTGGTGGCGGAAAATCGACGCTCGTCAATTTGTTGCCCCGCTTTTTTAAACCGACCAGTGGTCATATTTATTTAGACGATCTTCCACTAGAAGATATTGTGCTGGCCGACGTGCGCAAACAAATTGCCTTTGTGAGTCAGGATCTCATATTGTTTAATGACACGATTGCTGCAAACATTGCCTATGGTGCGGTAGGTCAAGAGGGCATTGATCGCGGACGCGTCATCGAGGCCCTAGAAGCAGCTAATCTCGGTGGCTTGCTCCGAGAACTTCCAGATGGAATCGATTCGATTGTGGGTGATAACGGTAATCGCTTATCGGGCGGCCAACGTCAGCGCCTGGCCATAGCCCGCGCTATATACAAAAATGCCCCAATATTGATATTGGATGAAGCTACTTCGGCGCTCGATTCTGAGTCAGAGCGCCAAGTCCAGGATGCACTAGAGCGATTGATGGCTGGTCGCACCACCTTAGTTATTGCGCATCGCTTATCAACGATTGAGCATGCTGATCGTATTGTGGTGTTGGAGCATGGCAAGATTGTGGAGAACGGCACTCACGAAGAGCTTCTCAAGCTGGATGGTCTGTATGCTAACTTGCACCGCATACAGTTTTCAAACGCTTAACTCAGAACAATATCGTATTGCTCTTGGCGAAAACTTCCCTCTGCTTGTAGGGTAATAGGTTTACTAATAAAGTCACCCAACTGCGCCAAGAATTGATTCTCTTCTTCAAGAAAGAGGTCAATCACATCTGGCGCGGCCACAATACGAAATTCGCGTGGGTTAAATTGACGATGTTCGCGCACAATTTCTCGCAAAATTTCATAGCAAATCGTTTGTGCAGTTTTGATTTCACCCTTGCCAAGGCAGGTAGAGCAAGGCTCGCAGGTAATATGGGCAAGAGACTCGCGTGTGCGTTTACGAGTCATTTCTACCAAACCTAGGGAAGAAAAATCACTCACTGAAGTACGAGCATGATCGCGCTCTAAGTTGCGGCGTAGCTCATTTAATACGGATTCTTGATGATCCTTGCTGATCATGTCAATAAAATCAATGATGATGATGCCACCAAGATTGCGTAAGCGTAACTGACGGGCAATGGCTTGCGCTGCCTCAAGATTTGTTTTAAAAACCGTGTCATCTAAATTGCGTGCACCAACATAGCTACCGGTATTAACATCAATGGTGGTCATCGACTCTGTCTGGTCGATCATTAAATATCCGCCAGACTTTAAGTCAACGCGGCGCCCCAAGGCTTTGTTAATTTCCGCATCCACATCGAATAAATCAAAGAGGGCGCGTTCGCCACGATGCAGTGATAGCTTACCCAGCAGATTGGGCATATACAAATTGGCAAAGTTTTTGAGTTTTTCAAAGTTTTCAGCCGAATCAACTCGGATTTGCGTAGTGTCTTCACTCGCAACATCCCGTAATACGCGTTCAGCAAGACTTAAATCCTGGTAGAGCAAGCTTGGAGCCGCTTTATGTTTCATGGCTTCCCGAAGGCTTTCCCAGGTCATCCGCAAATAACGCATATCGTTCATGAGTTCAATGTCCGATGCGTCTTGGGCGCTGGTACGTACGATGATGCCGCCTTTTTCATCATCCGCCATTAAACCAGCGAGGCGAGATTTAATCGCCTCACGCTCTTCAGGTTGGTCAATGCGTTGTGAGACGCCAATGTATTTCTCAGTGGCTGCATCTGTGCCAGCCGGCGGTAGATACACTAAATTGCGACCGGCAATACTGAGCTGAGTGGTTAATCTAGCTCCTTTGGTTCCCAATGGGTCCTTTAAAACTTGTACCAGTAAAGTTTGTCCTTCAAAGAGCAGCTTTTCTATTTGCGCTTGCGGATTATTCTGGGTGATATCAGCAACATGCATAAAAGCAGTGCGCTCAAGACCAACATCAATAAAAGCAGATTGCATGCCCGGCAAAACACGTACAACTTTAGCTAAATAAATATTGCCAACAATACCGCGTTGACGAGTTCTCTCAATTTGTAGCTCTTGAACAGCCCCTTGCTGAATCAGTGCAACCCGTGTTTCTTGCGGGGTAATGTTAATTAAAATTTCTTCATTCATATGCAGTGAAATTGAGCACGAGCTAATAATTGAGCGGTTTCATAAAGAGGAAGTCCCATGATACCGCTATAGCTACCCTTAATGGAGCAAATAAAGGCACTGGCAAGCCCTTGAATGCCGTATGCTCCAGCCTTGCCAAAGGGTTCACCACTGGCAATGTAGGTGTTAATTTGTTCATTGGTGAGGGCGGCAAATTTGACTTCAGAAACTTGTAATGCAAAAAGAGGGGGCTCTTCGGGCTTGCTAATCACGGCAACTCCGGTAATTACTTCATGCACTTTCCCGCTGAGCATGCTCAGAATGCGTGCGGCATCTTCTGCATTTGTAGGTTTGCCCAGAATTTCCCCTTCACTATGACCGGGAAGACTAACAGTAGTGTCTGCACAGAGAATGGGAGCCCAAGGCAACTCATTTTCTTTCCAACGCTTGAGGGCTACTTGGCATTTAGCCTTCGTGACACGCTCAACATAGGTATGTGCAGACTCATTTGAGTGGGGGATTTCAATACTCTCGGTATCTTCATTTGCTGCTGGTAATAACATCTCATAGCGAACCCCAATTTGCTTTAGCAGTTCTTGGCGGCGCGGGCTTTGTGATGCAAGATAGATGAATGGACTCAAGGTGTTACTCGCGATGGTAGGGGTGACCTTGCAAAATCGTCCAAGCACGATAAAGCTGCTCAACCAGCAACACTCTGGCCATAGCATGCGGCAATGTGAGACTAGATAGGCGCCACATTTCTTGAGCTCCCGTTTTAAGGCTACTGTCTAAGCCATCAGCCCCGCCTATCAAGAAAGTGATGTCATCGCCTTCTTGTCGCCAGCGGGCTAATTGGTTTGCCAGGTTTTGAGTGGTTTGATCTTTACCGCGCTCATCAAGTGCAATGACTCGTGAGCCTTTGGGTATTGCTGCCAAAATTTTGCTTGCCTCTTTGGCAGGCGTGAGATCCGGTTTAATTTCTTTAATGTCGATACTGCAATCTGCCGGCATGCGCTTGACGTAATCATGGGTTGCTGTAGCTACCCATTCTGGCATTTTGTGGCCAACAGAGACAATGGTTAAACGCATACGTACTTCAAGATGAAATTAATCGTCACTCATCTTCATCAGATTCACTGGCCTTGACTAGGCCTTTGGCGCCCGCCAGTTTTACGCGAACAGGTTTTGCTCCCCACATACCCTCGAGTTGATAGTAGGAGCGAAGCATGGGCTGCAGAATATGCACCACAATGTCACCGCAATCCACTAACACCCATTCACCGGTTTCTAATCCTTCGATCGAGATGACTTCGCCGCCTTTAGCGTTGACCTCTTCTTTTACCGACATGGCGAGCGAGCGGGTTTGCCGATTGCTAGAACCTGTGGCGATGATGACGCGATCAAACAATTCACTAAGCTTGGAGGTGTCATAAACACGAATGTCCTGTGCTTTGACATCCTCTAGGGCATCAATGATGACGCGTTGTAATTTACGTAAGTCCATGGCGTATGTACGATTTTCTATAAGTGTGGAGTTAATCTTAGCTTGCTTATTGGTACAAGCCTAATTTATTGATGATTTCAAGGGTATGAGACGGTATTTGCTCTGCGTCAATAGAACCTCTAGCCGAGGAATGCAGGTGTTTTCTTAGATCGGTTGAAGATAAATTGATAGCCAGATGTTCATCAATCCATATATGGCCAGAAGGATATTTTTCAAGATCTTTAGCCTCAAGTACCTGGTGCCCAGTGATATAAGCGCTCAATGCTGTATCCAATTGCGCAGTGAGCTGGTAATTGGGCCGACTAGCAACAGCAATATTGATCAATTGAGTGAACTCTTGCCAACGATGCCAGCTGGGTAGAGTGAGTAAGGAATCGACCCCCATCAGCCAAATTAAATTGGCAGTGGGTCCAAACCGCTCCCGTAGTGCTTGTGCGGTATCAACGGCGTAACTTGGGCCAGCGCGGTCTACCTCGATGCGATCAATACCAACCTGGGTAGGTATTTTGAGATACAGAAAGGCTCGCGCCAAATCGATGCCAGCAGCTTCAGTTAATTGATAGCGAATGTTGGCAGAGGTAATATGCGCCCCCTTCTGCCAGGGCTCTCCACTTGGAATGAGTAATAAGGTATCCAAGTTCAGCGTTTTGGCAAAGTGGGTTGCTAATTTGAGATGCCCGATATGTGGCGGATCAAACGTTCCGCCCAGAATGCCAATTTTTTGGGGTGTGTTCAAAGCTGTTTGACTCAGGCTAGCCAATCGCGTGGCTTGAGGTAGTGATCATAGAGTTTTGCTTCAGGTGTGCCAGGCTCTGGATGCCAGTTGTAACGCCATTGCACAACGGGTGGCATAGACATGAGGATAGACTCTGTACGTCCTCCTGAGTGCAAGCCAAAAATGGTGCCACGATCGAATATGAGGTTGTATTCAACATAACGTCCACGCCGATACTCTTGAAAAGATTTTTCAGCAGGGGTAAAGGTATCTTGATAGCGTCGCTCAACTATGGGCAAGTAGTCTTGTATAAATGCATCGCCGACTGCACGAGTAATCGCAAAGCTCTTTTCAAATCCGAGCTCATTAAAGTCATCAAAGAAAATACCGCCAATGCCTCTAGGTTCTTCGCGATGCTTTAAGTAGAAATATTCATCACACCACTTTTTGAAGCGGGGATAGAGTTCATTACCAAAAGGGTCTAAAGCATTTTTAGCGGTTTGATGAAAGTGCTTGCAGTCCTCATCAACTCCATAATAGGGAGTTAAGTCAAATCCACCTCCAAACCACCATACTGGCTCTTTGTCGGGTGCTTGTGCGATAAAGCAGCGCACATTCATATGGGTGGTAGGAACTTTGGGATTGTTTGGATGAAAAACTAAAGAGACGCCCATGGCCTCAAAGCTACGACCAGCCACCTCAGGGCGATGGTGCGAGGCGGATGGGGGCATCTGATCACCGCGTACATGAGAAAAGCCTACACCGCCTTTCTCTAATATGTTGCCGCCATCGATGATGCAAGTGCGACCATAACCTTTTAATTTGCTATCTTCCGGTTTATGCCATTCATCAGCAATAAAGGCTTTGCCATCTAAGGCGCCCATTGCATTCGTAATGCGATCTTGCAAGCCCAAAAAATACTCTTTGAGAGCGGCGATATTGATTTGAGTAGGTTGTGCGGACAAGATCGTAAATGAATAATGAGATTTATTTGATAGCGCGATATCCAATATCTTGACGGTATTGCATGCCATCAAAATGAATTTTGCTAATCGCATCGTAGGCTTTTTGTTGAGCGCCGCGCACAGTATCTGCAAGACCTACTACACAGAGTACACGTCCACCAGAGGTGACCACCTTACCATCTTGCAATTTAGTGCCAGCGTGGAAAGTGATCTGACTCTCTGTATCCGCGGGGATGCCATTGATCACATCGCCATTGCGCGGGGTGTCTGGGTAGTTATGAGCCGCTAAGACGACGCCTAGTGCAGTACGACGATCCCACTCAAGCTCGACTTCATTGAGTTTGCCGTCCACGGCATGATCCAGGGCGTTGACGAGGTCGCTGCGTAAACGAGCCATGATAGGTTGCGTTTCAGGATCTCCCATACGGCAATTAAATTCGAGGGTTTTGATTTTTCCGTCTGGAGCAATCATGAGGCCTGCATAGAGGAAACCGGTGTAGGGGATGCCATCTGCCTCCATGCCTTTGACTGTAGGAAGAATCACTTCGCGTAATGCACGTGCATGGATTTCAGGGGTCACCACTGGTGCTGGTGAGTAAGCACCCATACCGCCAGTGTTGGGCCCTTGGTCTGCATCTAATAAGCGTTTGTGATCTTGGCTTGTTGCTAAAGCCAATACATTTTTACCGTCCACTAGGACAATAAAACTGGCTTCTTCACCTGTGAGGAATTCTTCGATGACAACCCGAGCACCAGCATTACCTAATTTGTTGTCAGCCAACATCATGTCAACAGCAGCATGCGCTTCTTCTAGACTCATTGCGACCACTACACCTTTGCCTGCTGCTAAGCCATCAGCCTTGATCACAATCGGCGCACCCTTGGCATCAATATAGGCGTGTGCTTGCAGTGCATTTGAAAATGTTTGATAGTCGGCAGTAGGGATGCCATGGCGTTTCATAAACGCTTTGGAAAAGTCTTTGGAGGACTCAAGCTGCGCTGCTAATTGTGTTGGTCCAAAAATACGCAAGCCATTATTACGGAACACATCCACAATACCTGCTGCAAGTGGCGCCTCAGGGCCCACTACGGTGAGATGAATCTTTTCTCTTTTTGCAAAGTCGGCGAGTTCTTGAAGTCCTGTAATAGGCAAGTTTTCAATTCTGGCTCCGCTGTGTTTTGCGCTAGCAGTGCCACCATTGCCAGGAGCAACGTAGACAGTTTGTACCTGCGGGGATTGCGCTAGCTTCCAAGCTAAGGCATGTTCACGACCACCGGATCCAATCAGAAGAATTTTCATAGGTAATGAGAGAGTAAAGGTTTAAAGGGCAGCGTTTGTATAGACTTCTTGTACGTCATCGAGGTTTTCAAGGGCGTCGAGTAATTTTTGCATGCTCTCTGCTTGCTCACCCTCTAGGGCAATCTCAGTTTCAGGGCGCATCGCCACTGTAGCCAGTTCTGCTTTGAGGCCAGCTTTAACGATGGCATCTTGAACCTTCGGAAAATCAGGAACAGGTGTGAGCACTTCTAGTGAGCCATCATCATGAGTGATGACATCCTCAGCGCCTGCATCTAATGCTACCTCCATGAGCTGATCTTCGCTAGTGCCAGGGGCAAATAGCATCTGACCGCAATGCTTAAACAAGAATGCTACTGAACCTTCGGTTCCCATATTGCCGCCATTTTTATTAAACGCATGACGCACCTCTGCAACCGTGCGGGTGCGATTGTCGGTCAAGCAATCTACGATCACGGCAGCACCATTAACGCCATAACCTTCGTAACGAATTTCTTCGTAGTTGACTCCTTCAAGCGAACCTGTACCCCTCGCAATCGCTCTTTGTACGTTGTCATTGGGCATATTGGCATCTTTAGCCTTATCGACTGCCAAGCGTAGACGTGGATTTGCAGATAAATCGCCACCGCCTAATTTGGCAGCAACAGTAATTTCTTTAATGAGTTTGGTCCAAATCTTGCCGCGTTTTTCGTCTTGACGACCTTTGCGGTGCTGAATATTGGCCCATTTCGAGTGGCCGGCCATACGGGTAAGTCCTTTTAATAATTTGGCTATGAGACAGTATTTTAAGGGGTTCTAGACCCGCGCTTGGGGCAGCCAAGGAAATTTTGTTACACTCTCATGTCTTAGTTGTAGCAAACCTCTGTTTTGTGCAGAATTTCCACTGCAAACACCTGCCTCGGTGATGGAATTGGTAGACGTGCCGGACTCAAAATCCGGTGCCGCAAGGCGTGGCGGTTCGAGTCCGCCCCGAGGCACCACAGTTGGTTTGTTCAATGCCAACTATTTCCCAAAAAGACACATAAAACAAAAGGCTCTAAAGCCGATTTAGGCATCTGTAGCCATCCCTTGAAAATGTGAGTAACATCCCCAATATGTGAGTAATACTGTGAGTAGCAGTCAATCTATAAGATTCTTTACTCACAGGCACTTAACTTGGGGTGAATTTGAAACTTACCGATGCATTTATCAAGGGGATAAAGCCCCAAGCAAAGACCAAAAATTATCCTGATGGTCATGGGCTAGTGTTGCAATGCAATCCACAAGGTTCATTGGGTTGGAGATACCGCTACAGATTTGGCGGCAAACCAAACATGCTGTCATTTGGCACCTACCCTGAGGTTACTCTGAAAAGGGCTAGAGAAAAGTTGGCTACGGCTAGAAAGCAGTTAGACGAAGGCAAAGACCCATCTACTGTTCGCAAGCAAGAAAGCACCCAAAATAGGAATGACTTCAAGTCGGTGGCTTTGAGGTGGCACAAAGCATGGTCAGTTGGTAAAGATGAAAAACATGCAACCAAGGTTCTAAGAAGACTTGAGCAGAATGTCTTCCCTGAAATTGGTTCAATGCCAATTCATACCATTACCGCACCTCTGCTAATTAAGATGGCACAGAAGGTGGCTAAGCGAGGTGCTATTGATATTGCCAAGAGAGCCTATTCAACATCAGGGCAGGTATTTCGCTATGCGATTGTTGAGGGATTGTGCGATAGAAACCCTGCCAATGACATTAGCCTGTCAGATGCCCACATAGAAAGCCCTCCTGTTAAGCACCGCAGTTCGGTTGCCCCTAAAGATGTGCCTGAATTGCTGAAAAAGATTGATGCTTACGATGTTGCCAACAATGGAAGTGCCATTACAAAATTAGCAATGAAATTGATGTCTTATACATTCGTAAGAACTAGTGAATTAATTGAAGCAAAGTGGGATGAGTTTGATTTAAAGGGCAATGTTTGGATTGTCCCTGCCGAGAGGATGAAAAAGGTCAAAGGCAGACCTTCCGCTCCACATATCGTTGCCCTGTCAAAACAATCCAAAGCCATCCTACAAGAGTTGCATAAATTGACTGGGGGTGGAGATTTTGTTTTCCCTCATGAAAGTAACCCTAAAAAGAGCATGAGCAACAACACCATTCTTTTTGCTTTATATCGGATGGGCTACAAAGGGCGAATGACTGGGCATGGCTTTAGAGGTGTGGCTTCAACAATCCTGCATGAGACTGGCTACCCACATGCCCATATTGAAGTCCAACTATCTCACCTAGAGAGGGATAAGGTAAGTGGTGCCTACAACCATGCCGAATACATTCCCCAAAGAGCCAAGATGATGCAAGAGTGGGCAGATTATTTGGATGGAATCAAGGCAGGTGCCAAGGTAATAAATATCAATAGCAAAAGAGGTGCAGCATGAGCAGTAGCGATGGTTTTTTGATGGCTCTGAGCGATAGCGATTGGGATTTTTGGCTGCTAAGACCAAAAATTTATTCTTTTGAGGCTGCCGCTTTAGTTTGCAATATGGACCCTGAAATGTTGGGTACGGAATATAGCGGCAGGGAATGGCATTTTCATCCTTTTGATTGGGATGGAAAGGAAAAGGAATTTAGGCAGAAATTTACTCTGATTGATGAAAATTCTGAGGGGGAAGGTTTTAATTTGCATTTTGATAAGGTTGATTTGAGGGGTTTTGCAGTATGGGCAAAACTTAAGACAGGTTGGAAACTACCCAAAAGGCTAGAGGAGTTTGCTGATAAGGCGATGAACCAAAGGGTCAGCGAAGTAGGCGAAGACAAGGCTAAATCTGCAAGAGAATCGTCCAATGAGTTGAAGTTAATTGGTGCCTTATTGGAGACCTTGATAGATAAGAGTGGCTTAGATTCTCAGGCTAAGGTCATTGCATTCTTAGAAGCCGAATTTAAAGAACTTGGTGGATTTTCAAAATCTCATTTAGAGAAAAAATTTGCCGAGGCAAATGATTTGTTTCAAGGTTCAAAGTAGCGGATGCCACCCCAATTAGGGTGGTGAAGTTTGTCAAAAACCCCTGTTAGGGTGTATTTAAACGGCATCATTTTTAAAGTTACTCCATGCACCAATTGTGGTGCAGCAACACAAATGGAGAACTTACGATGCCTACCAAAACTGAATTACCTAAGCGAAAAGTGCTACCCCATGATGGATGTAGCCGATGGTCACAATTTGCAGAATTCTCACCTGTATGTCGAGAAACATTCCGCAGATTAAGTCTTGAAGGAAAAGCACCAAAACCCATTCGCATGGGGATTCGCTGCACCTTCTATCAAAACAAGGAACTGCATAAATTTCTAGCCAATCCACTTGAATATAAGTCGGAGGGGTTATGAAAAATTTCTCAAATGAAATTATCAGAGCGATGCCTCTAGACCTAATCAACGACTTTAGGCGACAGGCTCTATGCCTTATGTCCGACCTGATGGAAGACTTAGAAATGAAGTATGGCAGCCTAACTGAGGAAGAAATCAATTTCTTTAAAGTGCTGCAATCCATCCAAAGTGACCAAGAGCGATTCGATGGTTTATGTAGTGCTTTTGGAAAACTGCTTTATGCACATCAGGTAATTGAGGGGGAGATTTCCAATTCCATTGCCCAGTCGAGGATGCGTGATGGCATGCCCTATGACTCCAATGACTGTCCATTCTGAGGAGGCATTATGAATACGAAATTTCATAAAGATAGATTGCCTAATCCTCTTGAATACTTTGAGCAGAATGGTTTTCCGCTCGTTGGGCAAGGTGAATGGCGGTCGGCAATTTGTCCATTCCATGGGGACACCAAGCCAAGCCTAAGGGTACGGATTGAGACTGGTGCATTTCGATGTTTGGCATGTGGCGAGAAGGGTGGTGACCTTCTTGCATTTCATCAAAAGCGATTTGGTATGAGTTTTAAGGATGCCTGCATTGCCCTTGGTGTGTGGGGATAGTCATGAACATTGAAACCATTAAGCAGCAGGCTAGGGTATTGGCTTCGCAGTTTATTAATCAAGGCTACAAGCCACAGGGATTGCACCATTACACCGATGTGCAGGGGGAATGGCTCTATTCGAGGATGAGATTAAGTCATCCTGATAAATCTAAATTGATTCGACCTTTTTATGAGAGGGATGGCAATTTCGTCTTGGGCGAACCAAAGTTTGATGGCAAGAAACCGCTTTATCAGTTGCCCTTGATTAAAGATGCAGAAATCATCTTTTGGGTGGAGGGCGAGAAGAAAGTTGAAGCCTTAGTTGAATTGGGTTTAGTAGCAACTACAAGCGGAGGGGCAACATCGCATGAGGGGGCTGATTTTGAGCCTTTAAGGGGTAAATCAGTAGTGATATGGGCTGACTTCGATGAGGCTGGAAAAGTCCATGCAAAGGCGGTTAAAACGATTCTAGAGGGCATTGATTGTGATGTGGCACTCATAGATGTTGAAGGTCTCAAATTACCTCCTAAGGGCGATGTGGTGGATTGGATTGAGTTGAATCCATCCGCAACAAAAGAGGATGTATTGGCATTACCTAAGTTGCCTAAAGAACCAAAAGTGGAGCATGGAGTTGTTTTGCTCAAAGCCTCAGATTTGAGTCCGCAGCCTATTAACTGGATTTGGAATGGCTGGGTTGCTGGGGGCAAGTTTCACTTGCTTGGCGGTGTCGCTGGAACAGGTAAAACAACAATCAGTCTTGCACTTGCCAGCAGCATTAGCAATGGTGGAAGGTTTCCTGACGGCACAAGGTCACCAAGTGGCAATGTGGTTGTTTGGACTGGTGAAGACGACATTTCGGACACGCTTACTCCAAGACTTATGGCTATGGGTGCAAATCTTGATAAGGTTCATTTTGTTCAGGGTGTTATTGGTGAAGATGGTGAACAGCCATTTAATCCCAGCACCGACATGCCAATTCTTCAGCAGGCAATATCCAAAGTTGGCGATGTAAAACTTTTAATCATTGACCCAATCGTTTCGGTAGTTAAGGGCGATTCACACAAAAATGCAGAAGTTCGTAAAGATTTAGCCCCATTAATTCAGATGGCGGAAAGTATGGGCTTTGCAATCATTGGAATAACCCATTTTTCAAAAGGCACATCAGGCAGGGAGCCGATTGAGAGGATTACAGGAAGTCTGGCATTTGGTGCTGTTGCAAGGGTTGTTTTGGTTGCATCAAAAAGCAAAAGCGATGATGGTGAAGATGTTCGCATCTTTCTTCGAGCCAAATCCAATATCGGTGCTGACAATGGCGGTTTTGAGTATTCTCTAGAACAGGCAACAACTGAAGGTGGCATTGAAACATCTAGAGTGCTTTGGGGCGAAGCCATAGAGGGTTCGGCAAGAGAACTGCTGGTTGATGCTGAAGATGATTCTGATGGCGGAAGCATGGCTGAATGCATGCAATTTTTGAGCAGTATTTTGTCCGATGGTGAAATGCCAGCACAAGAGGTCAAAAAAGACTGTATCGGTGCAGGTCATTCCATTTCAACAATGAATAGGGCTAAAAAGAAGTTAGGCATTGAAGCCAAAAAGATTGGTATTGGCAGGGGCAGTTACTGGGTTTGGGAAATGCCAAAGGTATTCAATGATTACAAAGATTCTCAACCTAAAAACATGAGAACCTTTGGAGAAGTTGAGAACCTTTGTGGTGAATTGCCGATTATTGAGGGGGAAATTTGATGAACCCTAGAAAAATAATCGCAATGGCAGAAAAAGAAGGTTTGACTTTAAAACTGCTTCCTAATAGAAAAATCAAATTAGTTGGCACCCAAGAAATCTATAACAAATGGGCTTTCACAATTGCTGAACATAAAGAACAAATCATCAAGGTGTTGGAACTTGAAAACAGGGAATTCAATGCCTTGTATGAGTATCTTGCCCCATTGTGCAAATGGACTGCTATGGATTACCAAGCATGGCAACAAGACCTCATTGAAATGCCAAATGAAACTCTTGATTGTCTGAAAGCCCTAAAGAAGTCATGGGCAGAGGGCAGGTTTGGGGCAATGATAACTAGTGATTGGGTTCACTAATGACTGATAAATCAAAGATAAAAGAAGATGTGAATAGACCCGTTGAGATTTCTGCCAAGCAAGAGCAAACAAGACTAGAAGCAAGCACCGAGTTTCTTTTGAAGCCTTCACTCTTGGCTGCCAAAGTCATTGATTCAGATAAAAGACAACTATCCAAAGATTTCATTGACTTGCAATACACCCAAGCGATGCTTGAAAGGTCTATAGGTGAGGTGAAGCAGGGTAATTTGGCTGATGTTGAGGCAATGCTTTATTCACAGGCTTATGCCCTGAATGTGATGTTTGCAACCTTAATGACAAGGGCTAATAGGCAGGAATATATGCCACCTACCCAAGCATTGATGAGTTTGGCTTTTAAAGCCCAAAATCAGAGCAGGGCAACCCTGCAGGCATTAGTTGATTTAAAGCAGCCAAGACAGGCTACATTCGTCAAGCAAGCCAATATTTCACAAGGGCATCAACAGGTAAATAACTTGGCAGAAAAAAATCAAATTTCACAAAACAAACTATTGGAAGGTCAAGCCTATGACATGGACAGCGGACCGCAAGGCAAAGCAAAGAAGATTGATTCGGAAATGGAAGCCGTGGGAAAGGTCTACCGGTGCAAAAACAGCAGAAGGCAAAGCAAGGGTATCTAAAAATGCAATTAAATCTGGCACCAGTCGTCAGATGCGAGACCTAATGGTTGAGATAAATCGACTGCTGAGACGGCAAAAGAGATTAATTGGCTAGAGGTTTCTTTGTGGTTGAAATGCTTAATTCTTTATATTTTCCAAGAAAATAACGGATTGCAATCAGTAAAAGATGAGTTGTCACCATGAGCAAATACATCTCACCAACTGTCTCGTGGGAATTTTCCATAATCTTTCTTGCCAATTTTCCGCCTAACTCTTCATAAGAGCCAATTCCAGCGAGAATCATGGGGGGAACAAGTGCATACATTGAGAAAATTATTAGCCCCATAGTTGCCCCATACCACCTCTGCCAATTTAGTAACCTATTAATTTCTAGGTTCTTAATGTCTGTGTAGATAGATTTTGCTAGGGTAGCCCTTCTCCATATTGTATGTAGTGAAATTCCACTACTAGGAAATAATCCCACAAGAATCCTAATAATGAAAATAATGCCAAATCCATATCCACAGTAGACATGTAAGACCCTAAAAGATTCGCTATCAGCAGTCAGGTAGGCAACGGCAAAGGAAATTGCTCCGGCTCCATGCAGAATTTGTTTTAAAAATTTTCCTACTAAATTTTTTGATTTCATCATATTCTTCACTTTGGAATAAAAACTTCGTCATCATCAAAATTGCCTTGCTCTGCATTGCGGTGGCAGGAGTTGCAGTTTGATGCACTTTTTACCGATGGCTTTGAGAATTCTCTAGCATTAACCTTGCGGTGTTTCTTTTCAAACCAACTAGATTTGGTGATTCTGTTATCTGGCGGGGCTTCTTTAACTCTCTTGTAAGTTCCAGCATTACTGTTTAGCCATGAACTAATTTGATTTAGTTCCTGCTTGTCGAGTGAGGCATCCGTGCCATAGTGCTTATGGAGTCCATTCATCATTTCTGCCCAAGATTCCTTTGGAAGCAATGCAGGGGGGTATGACATATGGCAACTGCCACATTCTTGCTTATAGATTGGTGGCAAATTGCTGGGCATCAAATTCTTGGTTCCAGCATTTGCTGTTTGACTGATAATCCCAATCACTAGATAGGCGAGTACAGTCAGTAGGAATGGCGTAATTAAGTCTTTCATTTGGATTTCGTTACTTCTTTAGGTTAATTAGGTAAGCCAAGACATCCGCCTTTTCTTGGGGTTGGCACTCACGACCTAAAACATCGTTGCAATTTCTCCTAAACCACTTATCGCTCTTTGCTTGGTCTGTAAATGCATCAGGATTTACTGAGGGGGCAAGTGAGTCAATTGCTTTATTAGTAGAGGCATGCTTTCCCTGTACGGTTGGCGGATTTCCATGGCATGAAGAGCAAGACCATTCTTTTCCATGGCTTGATGTGAAGAATGTCTTTCCTCTTTCGATATTGCCTGAGGCACCAGCCTTATCTGACCAATACTGCAATTGCTTTGGAGCATTTGAATCCGCCCCATATGCCTCACCAAGCATAGCCATTAGAAATGTAGTGGTGAATAGGTAATATATTGATTTCATTTAAACCCTTCAAAGTTCTTGGGTTGAGTATTAAATAAACCTGCTTTATGGAATCTGAAGGACATATTCATCTGCCGTTCAGAATTGCAGTCCTAAAATAGGCACATGAGTTCAATTAATCGGTCTTTAGTTCTAATTTTGTGCACTTTGTTGGCTACCCCTGCGATTGCTGAGGGCGACCATGACAGGGCTAAGAAGGCTTTAGAAAGCGGTCAAGTGCTGCCACTCCAGCAAATCCTTCAAAAAATATCCAAGGAATATCCTGCTCAGGTTATTGAGGTTGATTTAGAGAGAAAGAAAGGCGGTTGGATTTACGAAATTAAGCAGTTAGGTTCTGATGGAACTCTTTCTAAGTTGGAAGTAGATGCAAAGACTGGAATAGTCCTTAAACAAAAATCAAAAAACTTTCAGAATTAACATCTATGCGGATATTAGTTGTCGAAGATGAGCCAACACTTTGCGAGCAATTGAGTGCTGCACTTCGTGAGCAGGGTTATGCCGTTGATATTGCAAAGAATGGAGAAGATGCCTTGCATATGGGCTTAGAGGAGACTTTTGATGCTGCCATTTTAGATTTGGGATTGCCAAAGTTAGATGGAACATCTGTATTGAAAGAGTGGCGGACTGCTGGTAAGAAATTGCCTGTGATTATTCTTACCGCTAGGGATAATTGGGGTGATAAGGTGTCTGGAATTGATGCTGGTGCTGATGATTACCTAACTAAACCTTTTCATATGGAAGAGTTGCTCGCAAGGCTACGGAGTGTCATTAGGCGGTCTACTGGACATTCATCCTCTGTGTTGTCTGTTGATGGACTTGTTCTTGATACTCGAAGCAGCAAGGTCACAATCAATGGCACCCATGTCAGCCTAACCAGTCATGAGTTCAGGCTGCTTTCATATTTAATGCACCATCCAAACGAAGTTGTTGATAAGGCAACTTTGGCGGAGCATATTTATCCATATAATGAAGACCCTGATTCCAATACTATTGAAGTATTTATTGGGCGATTGAGAAAAAAGATTCCTGATGGGATTATCGAGACTGTAAGGGGTCTAGGGTATCGACTGAATCATGATTCTTAATTCCATTCGACTAAGAATTAGTGCAGCCTCCTTAATGGCTATTGCTGCTGCTTTATTTGCTGCAAATATCCTAATATCAAATTTATTCAAAGAGCATGCAACTAGGCAATTTGAGGTCACTCTTCAATCACAATTAAATCAACTTGCCAGCCTTATTAAGGAGGATTCAAAGTCAGGCAAGTTATCTTTAACTGCTCCTGCTAATGAGCCGAGATGGTCTACTCCATTCTCCGGCTTCTATTGGCAAATTAACTACCCTGATGGGCAACTGCTTAGGTCTCGGTCGCTGTGGGATTCAACACTCACAGTAAATCCCTCCCCTAATTCTAGGTCGGACACTTTTTATTACATAGAAGATTTTAATAACCAGCATCTGTTGGCATTAACCAAAATGCTATCTATTGAGGGCGATAGTAAGAAGTTTTTACTTACAGTTGCAACAGATACTGATGAGTTGAAGCGGTCTATTCTCACATTTCAAACAAGTATCCAAGGGTATTTGTTGATTTTGGCTTTTGTATTACTAGCCATTCTATTTTTGCAGATTACTTTGGGTCTCTCCCCTTTGACTTCATTAAAAAATTCCTTGAATAGGTTGGATAGCGGGGATGCAGAGAGAATCGAGGGCGAATTTCCAATTGAATTTAATCCATTGGTGAATGAATTTAATGCAGTCTTAGATAGGAATCAAAAAATTATCTCTAGGGCAAGGACTCAGGCTGGTAATTTGGCTCATGCAATGAAAACTCCTATTGCTGTTATTTCCAATGCTTTAGTCGACAAGAGCATCTCCTGCGAATCTTTTAAAGATTTGGTTGATGAGCAGATTTGTAAGGCAAAAGAACAAATTGATTGGAATTTGGCTAAGGCAAGGGCGGCTACTGCTTCAAAGAATCCAAGACTCAGAACCCTAGTTTTACCTGTGGTGGACTCAATTGTTCGTGTAATGGAAAAGGTTTATGCAGGCAGGAAGTTGACCTTGAATGTTTATTCCGAAAAACATGCTTCTCCAGTTTTTAATGGTGACCAACAAGACTTGCAGGAGATAGTTGGCAACCTTATTGATAATGCTTGTAAGTGGGCAAAATCAAGTGTGTTGATTTCAATCAAAGTGGTTGGCGGAGATATTTGGATTGCCGTGGAGGACGATGGGAAAGGAATTCTTCCTGATGACTACAGCAAGGTGCTAAAGCGTGGGTTTAGGGCTGATGAAATGACCCAAGGGTCTGGTCTTGGTTTGGCAATAGTTGATGACTTGATAGCCATTTACGAGGGCGACATGCAATTAAGTGAATCAAGCATGGGTGGTTTGAAGGTATCAATTCGCTTGCCAGCACCTCAATCGGTCTGAATGCCCCCTTTGATTAAAGACTTAAAGTAATTGTTGCCTGTTTTAAAGCAACTCGGATACCAATTTTCTGCGTAGTAAGTTGGCAAAGGGGGGGTATCCCCAATTATGGGGTAGAAGTCTAGTTTGTGTATAAATATGTGAGTATAAATACTGTTTACTTAAATAATAATCATATAAATCAATGACTTATATTATTAATGTGAGTCCGACCCGAGGCACCATCGACTAGATATGTATCTAGTCAACCTTTCCAAAATCTAGATCTCGTAAGACTCGGCTTTCTCACTCATTGCCTGTTCAACAATTTTCTTGGTGAGCGTTGGTGAGAAAATTTCAATAAAAGTGTAAACAAACGATCTTAGATAGGCGCCTTGTTTTATGCCAATATGTGTCACATTGTTACCAAATAAGTGGCCCACTGGAATCACTTTGAGATTGCGATCTCGATCGGGATCATAAGCATGCCCAGCAACAATACCAATACCCATACCGGTTTCTACATAAGTCTTGATCACGTCGGCATCAATGGCTTCTAGGATGATGTCTGGAGAAATGTTTCTCTGGGCAAAGGCTGCATCAATTTTGCTGCGACCCGCAAATGCTTTGTCGTAAGTAATGATGGGATATTTAGCAATCTCCTCAAGTGTCACTGTCGCTTGATTTAATAGCGGGTGACTCAGTGGAACCATTATGACGTGCTGCCACTGATACCCCGGTAGCGCCAGCACGCCTGGAGTATTTGCGATGCCTTCAGTAGCAATGGCGATATCAGCGCGATCGTGACTCAGTAGTTCTGCAATTTGACCTGGACTTCCTTGCTGAATGCTGACCCTCACCTTGGGAAAACGTTTTGTAAATTCAGTGAGCACTTTCGGAAGCGCATAGCGTGCTTGTGTATGGGTTGTTGCAATGACAAAATTTCCTTGGTCCTGACTGGCGAAATCCTTGCCTACTCGCTTTAACGTTTCGACTTCATCCAAGATGCGCTCAATTGAGCTGAGGATGCGTTTCCCGGGCTCGGTTAATGAACGTATGCGCTTGCCATGACGTCGAAAGATTTCGACCCCTAGTTCGTCCTCAAGCTCAATAATGGCTTTGGAAACGCCTGGTTGAGAAGTGAAGAGCGCTTTAGCAGCCGTTGTGAGGTTGAAATCTTGTCTGACGGCTTCTCGCACAAAGCGAAACTGATGCAGATTCATGAATAACTCCAGTCTTTATATCTACAAAGATATAGGAATGAAATTCTATATGAATTTTGGGTATTAAGCTTTAGAAACCCACCTTAAGGCCGCCAAAGCCAACAGGAAATACAGGAGTGGTGGAATCAGGGCAGTAAGCAAGGTTGGCCATGCACTGAGTAACCCAACATTAGAAAAAAGTGAGTTGAATAATTGGAAGCTCATACCAAGCATGATTCCGCCAAACACTTTGATACCTACGCTACCTGCGCGAACTTTTAAATAAGCAAATGGTAGGGCTAGTGCCAACATCACAAAGATGGTGAATGGGTACACCACCTTTTTCCAAAAAGCGATGGAGTGACGCTGCACATTTTGTTTGTTTTCACGCAAGTGATTAATGAAGCGACCCAAGCTCACAATCGACATTTTCTCTGGGCTAATCAATAACACGCTCAGAATTTGTGGCGTCACTTCCGATTTGAGAGTTAAGGTGGGAATGGTGATGGTTTGGGCAGAAAAAACAGGGTTCAGTGGATCTTTTTGTGGAGTGACTTTGAAGCGAGTCTCTGTCACATCTTTTAATACCCAAATGCCAGTTTCATCAAATTGTCCTGAAGGTGCTGTTCGAATGGATAAAAGGTTGAATGTGTCATTAAATTCGTACATGCGGATATTGCGAATTTCATTAGATTTATCCACCTTACCCACGTTGACGTAGCGTACGCCAGGACGAACAGGTCCTTTGCCATCCTCATCTCTTAGGCGATCTTTGACCCACACGCCAGTCTTAAATTGAGAGGCGTAGGTGGAGCCCAAAGCCTTCATGCGTACTTGCTCAGATTTATCTTCAGCATAAGGCCCTGCCCATTCACTCATGATGAGCGTCAGGACGACTAAAGGCAGGGATATTTTGGTGAGGGCAAAGAGGCCGCGTTTTACATCAACCCCAGCGATTCGCAAAATCGTAAATTCAGATTGACTAGCGAGCATTGCAAAAACATAAATACTGCCGATCAACGCCGCGATCGGAATAATTTCTGACATGCGACTTGGTGCTTTGAGTAGAACGTGTAAAAGAGCGAGTGGAAGAGTGTAAGCCCCCTGAACTGAGCCTAGCTCGCTCAAAATATCAAAGAATAAAAAGAGCGCCACTAATGCAAACAAAATAAATCCAAAGGCGGAATAAATCTGCTTTGCTAAATACCGCTCATAGATAAATGGAAAGAGCAGTTTCATTTTTTAGCGAGCGTGCTGGGTAATTGCCGACGCCACCATTTAATGGATGGGTTGATACGGTTCCGAATCAGAACCGCAGCGATGAGGAGCGCCATAAGGTGAATGGGCCACACGCCGATAAATACATTGAGCCTGCCTTGAGAAACAAAGTTCTGCGTCAGGTTGAGTAAGTTGCTGTAAATGAGGTAGACCAGCACCGCATAGAACATGGCGGTGTAATTTCCTAGACGTGGATTGACATAGGCCAGCGGGATCGCAATTAATACCAGACCTAGAGCCATCAATGGCAAACCCACCCGCCATAAAAGTTCAGCGCGATTCTGATTCATCGCCTTAGGGTTGCTTTCATCTAGCAATTCCGTGATGGTTTTTTCTCTATCACGCGGGGCGGGAGCCAAAGTCTCCTTGCTACGAATTTTGGTGATGTACTCGTCAAACTCTAAGATTCTGAAATCGGGTTGAGTTGGCTGCCCTTCGTAGCGACGTCCATTATTCAGAACAATCGATTTCTCGCCACCCTCAGCGTTTTGAATAAATCCAGTAGAGGCAACCGCAATACTTAAGCGACCATTCTTATTGTCGGCCACAAAAATATTTTTGACCTCGCTGTTGTCAACGTCCAATTCTTCGATAAAGAAGACGCGCTCCGCTCTCGCAGATTCTTTAAATTGACCCGCGCTCACCATAGAGACATCATCACGCTGTTGAAAGCGTTGGCTTATCAAGGTTGTTTCGCGATTAGCCCAGGGCCAAACAAATAATGCAAGCAAGGCGATGATGATGATGAGGGGTATCGCAAATTGCATGATGGGGCGAATCAAATTACTAATACTTAAACCACTTGCAAACCAAACAATCATTTCAGAGTCTTTGTACCAACGCACCAAAACAATCAAGGTCGCCACAAATAAAGAAACGGTTAATAACACCGCGAGGTAGCCAAGTGTGGCTAGGGCGATAAGAACGATAGCGTCCTCAGGATTGACTGCGCCATTAGCGGCGTATCCCAAAATGCGAATAACTAGCGTTGTCACCATGATGGTCACTAGGACCAGGAACACTCCGCCTGTAGTAAAGCTGAGTTCACGGCGCAGAGCTTGTTGGTAAATCATGGATGCTTATTTTGATCAAATAAAGGGTGTACTGGGAGTCTGAAGGACTTTGGGTGCCGCAAAATAGGTTAATCTCATGTCGGAGGATAATGGATAAAACCCATGAATTTTCATCTTTAACCCTAGAATCGACTCAAAAATACGCTAATAAACACCTCTTTAGATTATGACCATTCAATTTAGCACCAAGAACTTCCCTCAAGCCGACCTGCAGAGCGCCAAGCACATCAAGTCTGGCCTTAAAAGCCTTCTAGCTCAAAGTACAGATTGTCTCGTTTTGGGCTACTCAAAACAGGATTTTGAGAGCTTTGCAGGGAACAAAAATGCCAAAGCAAAGTCGGGCGTGCTTCATGAGTTAGATGCTCTGTTGGGTGGCTCGCTTACTCACGCCAAGTTGTTGGGCGAGCTTGAGGGCGTACAAGGAAGCACTTGTCTCTTAAAAAGCGGTCCAACATGGTCAGCTACAGCAATAAAAGCGAAGCGCGTGTTATTGCTAAACGTGGGTGATCAGCATGATTCCTCTGATAAGGGATTGCCCGCCTTCGCAAAGGTTGCGCGTGGTGGTTTGAAAACATTGAGTGGAGGCGTCATTGAAAATGCGATTTGGTTTGCTCCAAGTCTTAGTGGCACCAAGTCAGCACAAAGCATTGCAAATGAAGTGCGTTTAACGATTCAGTATGCCGGTGATCAGGCTTATCGTTTTGGCGTTCGTCAACCATCAATGAAATTTAAGGCGAAAGATAAGGCCGATGCGTTTAAGCATCTCATCATTGCAAGTAACGATGCAAGCGCAAAAGAAATCAAGCTAGCTGTAGAAGAGGGCGCCGCTCTAGTTGAGGGCATGAATTTAGCAAAAGACCTTGGTAATTTGCCGCCTAATGTTTGTACGCCGACTTATCTTGGTAAGACTGCACAGGGGCTTTCTAAAAAAACCCAACTCAAGGTTGAGGTGTTGGGGCTAAAGCAAATAGAAGCATTGGGTATGGGCTCTTTTCTTTCAGTTGCCAAAGGCTCTGAGACCCCGCCGCAATTTATTGTGATGCGCCATCAAGGTGGCAAAGCGGGTGAAGCGCCGATTGTATTGGTTGGCAAGGGTATCACCTTTGATACGGGCGGTATTTCTTTAAAGCCCGGTGAGGCTATGGATGAAATGAAATATGACATGTGCGGCGCCGCTTCAGTGATCGGCACAATGTATGCAACAGCATTAATGAAGCTGAAGAAAAATGTGATTGGCGTTGTTCCTACTTGCGAGAATATGCCTTCTGGCAAAGCAACTCGCCCTGGCGATATCGTCAAGAGCATGTCAGGCCAGACTATTGAGATTCTGAATACCGATGCGGAAGGTCGGTTAATTTTGTGTGATGCGCTCACGTATGTTGAGCGCTTCAAACCTAAGGTGGTCATTGATATTGCTACGCTTACTGGTGCATGTGTCATTGCATTAGGTCATGTTCACAGTGGCTTGTTTTCGGACGACGATAATCTTGTCACAGCCTTAACTAAAGCAGGGCATGATTCACTGGATACCGTCTGGCGCTTACCTCTCGATGCTGCTTATCATGAGCAATTGAAATCAAACTTTGCCGATGTTGCCAATATTGGCGGGCGCCCTGCAGGTAGCGTGACAGCAGCATGCTTTTTGTCACGCTTTACTGAAAAGTACAAATGGGCCCACTTAGATATTGCCGGTACAGCCTGGAAGAGCGGTGCAGCTAAAGGTGCCACAGGTCGACCTGTGCCGTTGTTGGTGAACTTCTTGCTTGAGCAAAAGTAAGTCAGTACATCGAATAAATGAATAAAGTGTATTGAATTGAATGGCGAGAATTGATTTTCATAGCAACGTAAGCGACAAACTCGAGTATGTCTGTCGGCTGACGCGAAAAATATGGAGCGCCACTCCTGAGGGTCAGCCAGTTCGCAATATTGTGATTGTGGGTGATCGAGCGGATCTCAAAAAGTTGGACGAATTGCTTTGGACTTTTAGTAGCACTGATTTCTTGCCACATTGCTTTATTACAGATGAGGTTGCTCCAGATACGCCTGTTGTACTCTCAGAAAACTTTGCCATAAGTTCTTTAAATGCTATTCCACATGCTGATGTCATGATTCATTTAGGAATGCAGATGCCCGAGGATGTCTCTGGATTGGTGGAGCGTTTTCCAAGAATTGTTGAGGTAGTTACCGTCAATGAAGCTGAGCGCTTGGCTGGGCGCGAGCGCTATAAAGCCTATCGCGCCTTAGGCCACGAGTTACATAACTTTGATCAATCTCAACGCTAATTTTTTTATGTTGATCCATCCCCAGTTTGATCCAGCTGCAATACGTATTGGGTCTTTCGCGATTCATTGGTATGGGTTGATGTATCTCATGGCCTTTGCGCAATTTTTATTGCTAGGACGCTTACGAATTCGCAATCCTCGATACCAGGCTATGGGTTGGACTTATAAGGATCTTGAGGATTTGTTATTTGCCGGAGTGTTGGGTGTGGTGCTGGGCGGCAGGTTAGGCTACACCTTGTTTTATATGCCAGGCTTCTATCTTGCCCATCCCCTTAGTATTTTAAAAATATGGGAGGGCGGGATGTCCTTTCATGGTGGATTACTAGGCGTATTGGTTGCCTTGTGGTGGTTTGCTCAAAAAAAGAAAACTTCCTTTTTTGTAGTGAGCGACCTAGTGGCACCATTAGTTCCCTTTGGTCTGGCTTTTGGACGTTTAGGTAACTTTATTAATGGCGAGCTGTGGGGTAGGCCCACTGATCTTCCATGGGCTATGGTCTTTCCCTTAGTGGACACCATTCCACGTCATCCATCTCAAATTTATCAATTGCTTGGTGAAGGCATTCTCTTGGGAATGGTTCTATGGATCTATGCGAGCAAGCCGCGCAGGGTGGGGCAAGTATCTGGATTATTTTTGTTTGGATACGGTGTATGTCGCTTCATGGCCGAGTATGCACGCGAACCAGATGCATTCTTAGGTTTGTTAGGATTGGGCTTATCGATGGGGCAATGGCTGTGCGTTCCCATGTTGGTATTTGGTGTCTATCTTATGCGTCGCCATACGGGTGAAGCGCATTCATAAAGATGCCCGACTATGCTTAATCACGAAGTCACACTGAAAAAATTGGAAATTCTCTGCTCTTTTGTGAGAACAGGCAGTTTGGTTAAAACCGCAGAAGAATTGCAGTTAAGTTCAGTCAGCATTCACAAAGCATTGCATTCGCTAGAAGCAGGCATAGGGTGCCCACTCTTTATTAAGGATGGCCGCCAGCTAAGAGCGCTCCCAGCAGCGCACTACCTAGCTGAGGAATGTGTTGATTTACTCGGAGAGGTTGAGCGCCTGCTAAAAAAGACGCGCGCCAAGGCAGGTGTTGAGAGCGGTCAGGTTCGTTTAGGTTCAATGTACTCCTTAACAGCCAACATTATTCCAAGAATGATTATGGGCACTAAGATTCGCAGACCTAACTTGGATATTGATTTATACCTTGGTTCAAATGAGGATTTGTTGCAAAAGCTTCACGAGGGAAATGTGGATGCAGTCGTGATTGCTGTTCCAGCGACTAGCTCAATTGATGGATTAGAAATTGTGCCTTTATTTGAGGATGATTTATTTTTGGCTTCCTCAAAAGGCAACAAACCAAAGGCTGCTGAAATTGATTTATCAGAGTATGAACATGAAAAGTTTTTAACGTTGCAAGATGGGTTTGCAACCACTTCTGGTTTTTATGATGCTTTCAAGCTAGCCGGATTTACCCCGAATGTGGTGATGCGAGTAGGAGATATTTTCTCGTTGATGAATATGATCTCGGGTGATATGGGCAGGACTTTATTGCCGGGTAGAGTGAGGGCATTAATGGGAAATGCAATTGAATTTACCCCTTTGCAAGCCAAGTACCAGGTTACCCAGAAAATCGGCCTCATCTATCTCCAGGCTAATGAATCCAATCCCAATATCTTGGCCTTAGCGGCTGAAGCCCGCATGTTGCAACGCACCATCCTCGCAAAACCCTAAGCATATTCCCTTAAACATTAACTTTAAGTTAATGAAAATAGCAATAGATTAATTGATTCTGCGATTTGTCGGTAATACATTGAAGCATGTTTTTTATGCCCACTGTTTCCATAAGTCCAGATGCTTGAAAAGTTAGCCAAGGCGCGTTATTTCTCCCGAGTGACCGGTGCGGTCAATCGCCTCATATCAGAAAGAGGTGAATCCAATGCCGTCAGCATGGCCGATGACGTGACAAATAACTATCGGAAATTAAGCAAAGATCAACACGCCAAGTTCTTTACATTTCTATTTGAAAAGCTCAATCCCGATCCGGCAGCAGTCATGACGGCAGCGCAAAATTTTTCAGCAGAAGCGAGTGCTCGCAATTACATCAAACTACAGCGAGTTGCTGAGCCACCAAGACAAGAATTGTTTCGTCGCCTAAATCGAGCAAGTAATGGCACCGCTGCCTTAGTTGGGATGCGGCGTGATTTATTGCAATTACTTGAAAAGCAGCCGGAATTAACGGCGGTGGATTTTGATTTGCGCCATTTGTTGTCTTCTTGGTTTAACCCAGGCTTTTTAAAAATGCATCGGGTAGATTGGAAATCGCCTGCTGAAGTTTTGGAAAAATTAATTCAACATGAAGCGGTGCATGAGATTGATGGCTGGGATGACTTACGCAGACGTTTGCAGCCCGATCGCCGCTGCTTTGCCTTTTTCCACCCACAGCTTCCTAATGAACCGCTAATCTTTGTAGAGGTTGCGCTGCTGCCTGAAATACCTGCTGTGATTGCCCCCCTGGTGGATAAGAAAGCGGAGACGGTGCATCAGGCCTCTCAATATAAAGTTGCCGCTTTTTATTCGATCAGCAACTGTGAGCCTGGTTTGCGTGGCGTTTCAATGGGGAACTTTTTAATTAAGCGAGTTGCAGAGCAACTGCATGCCGAATTCCCCAGTATCAAAACTTTTGTAACGCTTTCACCAATACCAGGATTTATTGAGTGGGTTGCTGCTGGTGCCGTTATTGGCGATGATCAATCGAGTATCCAATTAAAACCCGCGTTGCGTGCTGCACGTGAACAAGCGCTGGACGTTCTCAACCTTGGAAATCGTTCATGGGCAGAGCGACTTGCTGAAGGCTGGCATCCCGATACTGCAACAGAAAAAGAAAAATCGGCCTTACTATGCCTAGCAAGTATGTACTTGGCGCTCGGTTCAGCTGGAAGAAATGGTAATCCCGTTGCGAAGTTTCATCTTGGCAATGGCGCCAAGTTGTATCAGATTAATTGGGCTGGTGATTTATCGCGTAAAGGCCTGCGTCAGTCTGCGGGGTTGATGGTGAACTATTTATACGATCTTTCCACGGTAGAAGAGAATCACGAGCGCTTTACCCGTGGGGAAGTCGATTATTCACGGTCGGTCGGTCGATTGATGCAGTAAGCAATACAGAATTTTGGAGGAGAGAGTCTAAAGCAGAATTCATAGAGTATTCGCTTTAGAATGACTGAAAAACTGGGCACTAAGATCCGGAGAAGTATTTAGAATGAAAAATGAAATTAAATTGACAATAGTCAAAACACTGGTGGAGGAGACAACATGATTAAGTTTTCTAATGATGCAATGGGTTTATTGAAAAAAGCCCTGGTAATTGCTTGCTTTGCGCCTTTGGCTGCCATTGCCCAAGAGTGGCCAAATAAGCCGATTACATTTTTGGTGCCTTTCCCTGCTGGGGGCGGAACAGATGCCTTTGCACGCCCATTGGCGACACAGCTGACTAAACAGTTGGGTAAACAAATTGTGATTGATAACCGTGGTGGTGCTGGCGGAACATTGGGCGCCTCTATTGCTGCAAAAGCTGCACCTGATGGCTACAACTTTTTTGTAGGCGCTGCGCATCACGCCATCGCTCCTGCTATGTACCCTAATTTAGATTACGACATTGAAAAGAGTTTCGTACCTGTAGCCATGATTGCGAATCCACCACAAGTGATTGTGGTAAATCCCAAAAATGTACAAGTAAAAGACCTCAAAGAATTTATCGAGCTACTTAAGAAGAATCCTGGCAAATTTAATTACGCCAGTGCAGGCAATGGCTCTTCACACCATTTAGCTGGTGAGCAATTCAAAATGCTGACCAAGACATTTATTACTCATATCCCTTATCGCGGTGCAGGCCCTGCCATGCAGGATCTTATTGCGGGACAGGTCGATATTGAGTTTGATGGCCTAGGATCTTCTGCTGCGCAAATTAAGAATGGCTCCATTGTTGCGTTGGCAGTTGCTTCTCAAAAACGTGCGCCAGGATTTCCTAACGTCCCAACTGCAGCAGAAGCGGGTTTGGTTGGTTATGAGGTTTCCACATGGTATGGACTATTTGCGCCTAAGGGCACCCCTGCGCCAATTGTTGAGAAAATGATTGTGGAAGTGCAAAAGGCAATTAATACTCCAGAGCTCAAAGCTATTTGGACTAATAATGGTTCGGACACCCCCAATCTTTCTGGAGAGGCTTTCGGAAAATTTGTTTCTGCTGACATCAAACGTTGGGCAGCAGTAGCAAAAGCCTCGGGCGCAAAATTGGATTAAGACTCCAATCTTATTTTCCACATCGATTGTTTAATTTGGGTTTCTGATGAATCTATATTCAGTATTGGAAAAAGGCTTTCCAAAAGATAAAAAAGCCTGCGCTCTAGAGACGCATGACGGTCTTTACTATTCCTGGGAGGATTTAGAGCGCGCCACAGCAAAGATTGCCAATCTTTTGCAAAGCCTCAAATTGCCGGCGGGTTCTCGCGTTGCTGTGCAGGTCGAAAAATCTCCCGAGGCCTTGTTTCTGTATTTAGCTACGATTCGTGCGGGTTATGTGTATTTGCCGCTCAATACCGCCTATCAAGCAGCCGAAATGCAATACTTTATTGAAAATGCTGAGCCAGCGGTTGTGGTGTGTAGTGGTAAAAATTTGCCGTGGGTATCAAAAGTGGCTTCTAAGGCAGGCACTAAATATGTGTTTACTTTAAATGAGGATCGCACAGGTACATTGCTCGAAAGAGCGGGTGGTTTGAGTGATCGATTTAAGACTGTTGCTACCAAAGATGATGACTTGGCGGCGATTTTGTATACCTCTGGTACTACTGGACGTAGTAAGGGCGCAATGCTGACGCATAAGAATTTGTACAGCAATGCACAGGTGCTACAAAAATTCTGGGGTTGGGTAAAAGGCGATGTGCTTTTGCATGCATTACCCATATTCCATGTGCATGGTTTATTTGTTGCAGCTCATGGTGCATTAATCAATGGTAGCAAGATGATTTGGTTGCCGCGCTTAGATATTGCGCAGTTGATTAAGCATATGCCTCAATCCACTGTGATGATGGGTGTACCAACATTCTATGTACGTTTACTGGCAGATAAAGGATTTAACAAGAAAGTGGCGCGTAATATGCGTCTATTCATTTCTGGATCAGCTCCGTTGCTGACGGAAACATTTAATTCGTTTAAAAAGTTAATTGGTCAGCCCATCCTAGAGCGTTATGGTATGAGTGAGACGGTAATGCTGGTATCCAATCCTTACCGTGGTGAACGTATAGGTGGATCTGTCGGCCTGCCTTTGCCTGGGGTAAAGGTTCGTGTGGTGAATGAAGGCAATAAGCCATGTGGAATTGATGAGATTGGCAACATACAAGTCAAGGGACCTAATGTCTTTAAGGGATATTGGCGTATGCCCGAGAAAACTGCCGAAGAATTTACAAAGGATGGCTGGTTTAAAACGGGTGATGTTGGTCGTTGGGGTGGCGATGCCAATGGTGGTAAAGCGCCAAAGGAATATCTATGTATCGTAGGCCGTAGTAAGGATTTGATCATCTCAGGTGGCTACAACGTTTATCCAAAAGAAATCGAGAGTTTTATCGATGATATGGATGGAGTTGATGAGAGTGCAGTGATTGGCATTCCCCATCCTGATTTTGGTGAGGCCGTGATGGCGGTGGTGGTTCCTAAGGCGGGCGCTAAGCTAAATGCCGATGCCATGATCGCTACTTTGAAAACACAAATTGCTAACTTTAAGATTCCAAAGCGCGTGGAGATCGTTGCAGATTTACCGCGCAATGCTATGGGTAAGGTGCAAAAAAATATCTTGCGTCAGCAGTACGCTGCTTAAAGTCACGTCTTATTAAAAACCAAATGCTTTGCGGCTTTCATTGAACATGAAGACCGCAAGCATTAATAGCATCACACCAAAAATACGTTTGAGTTGAGTAACATTGAGCTTACGAGCCATCTTCGCTCCTAATGGCGCAGTCAAAATGCTAACCGCAACAATGCAGGCGACAGCCGGCAAATAGACAAATCCCAATGATCCTGCAGGAAGATTTGGCAAGCCCCAGCTGCCATACATATAGCCGATGGTTGCTGCCGCAGCGATAGGAAAACCAAGGCCTGATGAAGTTGCCATTGCTGTGTGAGGCTTGACGTTACACCAGAGCATAAAAGGGACGGTGATAAAGGCGCCTCCTGCCCCTACTAAGCTGGCGAGGCCGCCTGCAAAGGCGCCAAATGAAAACAACCCTAAAGCGCCTGGAAGCTCTCGACCTGCGCTAGGTTTTTTATTGAGGATCATTTGAATGGAGGTGTAAACAATAAAGATGGCAAAAAACAAAGAGAGCCAGGAGGTATTGAGAGCCTCAAATATTTCACTGCCGCCGATGAGGCTGCCTGCAACTAAACCAGGACTTAATGACGCGACTAATTTCCAGTCGATTGAGCCGTGTTTGTGGTGAGCCCAGATTGCTGAAGTGGTCGTAAATAAGATGGTGGCCATGCCAGTAGCAATAGCCATATGCACAATCACTTCTTGATCAAAACCTAAGTGATTAAATACCAAAATCATGAATGGCACGAGAATCATGCCGCCGCCAATACCAAGAAGTCCTGCTAGAAATCCTGATATGCTGCCGCAAATCATGAGCATCAAAATATCGCTCAGTAACATGAATTCCCCGCCTTAGCCGCTAGGCCGTCATCCTGAACCCAAAGGTTCAAGGTGGAACGGCTACCTTGTTTCGGGTGCATTAAGAGGTTCAGGGAGTAGCCAAGTCTGAGTTGGTACTGTGAACTTTCGAAACGCTCACGCCCACAAGGTAAAGATCGTTCCGGATGCTTGCGCATCGGTTCAAGGAACTATTGGCCTTGGCGAACCAGGCAGGGAAAGGGTTTGCATCAAAGTATCTACTTGATCCTCCAGTCTGCGTATCTCAGCTTGAAGCTGCACCACTTGATCTGGATTCACGTTCACTGCAGAACTTTGTTGACTTTGATTGTTTTGAAGTTTGATGAGGTCGCCCGCAATCTTGAGTGCCGCCATCATGCTTGCACGCTCTATGCTGCGATTGCCACCGCCAATAGCCAATTGAATTTGTTCATCGACTAATACGCACGCAGCACGCAAAAGGGGCTCATGTTCAGCGCTGGTCGCTAAGGTGATTTTTTGGCCGGCAAGAGTTACTTCAATGCGTTGTTGGCTCACTATCGTCCTCTGAATTGGTTGGTGGAATTGCTTCGCCTAGTAGATTTAATTGGCGAGAATCGCCTTGCTCAGGTAAGCGACTAAGAATACGTTGCACACGTTTTTGTGCATCTTCAATCTTGGTCTCTAGTTGGGAGCGACTCTGCTGCAAATTGCGAATGGCATCTTGAATCAAATTGACTTTTTCGCTGATGCGTTTGACCGAAGCATTTAATGCCTCCAAGGAGGCCTCGTCATGATCGGAGTTAAGAGGGTTTAGCTCATTCATAGTGCCATTGTAGCCCCATGAAAATGCTTTGTGCGACTCCAAAGCATATTGTCAATTGGGCGGTTCTATTGGCCCGGATGGGCAATTGGGCTTGGGCAGGGGGTAACTCAGGATAAAATGACTAGTTACGAAAACTAGGGCAAAAACCAGGAGCATTGACTCATGACTGCATTATCAAAAAAACATAGTTTGTATCTTGTATTGGCGATGTCAGCCATGATGTGGCTTACCCGAGGTCATCATATGGCTTCTTTGGCATATTTGCCAGACGCTTCTTGGGCGATCTTTTTTGCTGTGGGTTTTTATTTTTCCGGCATTTCTGTTGCGATCCTTTTTTTAGCACAAGCCTTCTTGATTGATTATCTTGTCGTCAATCGATTGGGAATAGGTCAATCGTGCTTCACTGCAGCGTATGTATTTTTGTTACCAGCTTATCTTTCTATGTGGTTTGCAGGAAGATGGTTTGCTAAGCGCTACGCTCTGAACTTTGGAGCATTTAAAAAGTTTGTTTTGGCAGCGTTTTTTGGAATCGTTGTATGTGAATTGATTTCTAGTGGTAGCTATTACGTAATGAATGTTCCCGGAGATGCATCATTTACTGAATTTGGTTCTAGATTGATTCAGTATTTCCCCTTTGCACTCGAGATTACATTTGCGTATTTGATCGTTGGTTTGGTGTCCCATCTAGTAGTGATCGCGGCTTATCAAAAAACTGTGCATTCTCAAAAAAATAAATAATTTAAATTGGCGATCCCTGGGCACAAGCCCGGGTAGCAGCTACCTGATGCCTTATAATCATGGCATCAAGGTGCTCTGATAAGCCTTTATCAGAGTTAAACGGGAAGCACTAACCAAACGTGCGCTGTCCCCGCAACGGTAAGAGAATGCCCATATAGTGTGGGCAAAGAGTTTGAATCGCCACTGTGTCGCTTTGACATGGGAAGGCCAGGCTCCTAGATTCTTCAGCCCGGATACCGGCCTTGATAGGTGGAATCTGCAACGTGGGTCTTTGCATGTCGATAGTGCTTCACAATCTGGTGAAGTTTTATTTGCATACTCATTGAGCGTATTCCAAAGATTCTAGCTAACAGGGAATTTGGCTAGGGAATCATTCTTTAGGTATACCAAATGCAACATCAATCTTTCAATAAAAAAATGATCCCAACGCTGTTAGCCGTTGGCCTGGGATTTGGGTTACAACAAACAGCAACATACGCTCAAAGTAATTCATCTGTTTCAGTATCAGGCAAGGGGTCGCAAATGGATCCCGTCATTGTGACTGCGACTCGCACGCCAACACTGGCAAACGATGTGTTGGCAGACTATGTTTATATTGGCCCAGAAGAAATTGCTGAGGCTGGTCAATCGACGATTACACAATTATTGCAACGTCAAAGAGGGGTTGAGGTCTCGGCATCTGGTGGCGGTGTTCAAACCGTTTTTTTAAGAGGATCTAATTCCAATCAAACCTTGGTGATGATTGATGGGGTGCGTACCACTTCCGTATTAAGTGGCGGGGCTTCATGGTCAGCGATACCAGTCCAACTGATTGACCATATAGAAATTATTTTTGGGCCACAAAGTAGTTTGTATGGTTCAGATGCGATTGGTGGTGTGATTAATATATTTACCAAGAAGGGTGTCGGACCTACCCAAGTGACTGCCTCTACTGGCTTCGGTACTTATGGCACCAGCATCTCTCAAGCGAGTTTATTTGGCTCAACCCAGGGCGATCAAAGTATTAGTTACTCTGTTAGCGCAACTGCAGAACATTCCGCAGGCTATAACACGATTGCTTCCAATAATCCCTATAAGAGTAATTACAACACCACCAATACGATTGGCAATACTAAAACTGGGGGTGCGGCTCAAGTTAGTCAAGAGTGGGCAAAAGGTCAGTCAGTTGGGGCGCAGGTTTATGCCAGCAGAAACAATAATCAATATCCAGTGTATGGACCAGGAAAAGTACTTGGTAATCAGATTAATGAAGTCACGACTTTGGCGCTCTATTCAAAAAATCAAATCACGGATATTTGGAATAGCAATTTACAGGTCGCGCAATCCTATGATTCAGGACAAGCCATCTACCCTAGTCAGAATCCTGCTGCATGGTATCCCGCTGGAAATCCTCTGACAAATACCAAGCAAAATATCTATACCTGGCAAAACGACATTAATGTCGGTCCTGATTTGGTGCAAATATTGGCCGAGAGAAGAACCGTGTCCATGTATGCAACTGGTGCGAATACGCTCAATTTAGATCAAGACACCAATTCAGTTGGTGCGGCTTATCAATTAAAGCGTGGCGCTAACTTGGCGAATTTCAGTTTGCGTAATGACAACATCACTGGTTATGGATCGCAAAATACCGGTGGCGCATCCTATGGATACTTTTTCACCAAAGAGTTAAGGGTGAATGTGAACTATGGAACAGGATTTAAGGCGCCGTCTTTTTATGATTTGTACTATCCCAATTATGGTGTGGCAACCCTGAAGCCAGAGAAGAGTCAAAATACAGAAGCAGGCATTCACTATGAAACGCTGCCTTACGATATTCATTTGGTTGTCTACAACAACACCATTACCAACTTAATTCAATACACAAGTTTGGGCTGTCCAGTTGGGTACTCTACCGGCTGTGCCAGCAATGTGGCATCAGCCAAAATTAGTGGTGCCTCTTTGGGTGGCGTGAGCCGCATTGGTAGTTTCACATTGAAGGGTTCATTTGATCAACAAAATCCTGTTGATCAATCAACAGGTTATGTTCTTGCCAAAAGAGCCAAACAATTTGGTAACGTGAGTGTTGAATATAAAAAGAATGCCATGCTTGCTGGTGTAGAAGGCACATTCCAGGCGCAGCGCAATGACTATGGCAATACCGGCACGATGAATGGTTATGGCATCGCTAATATCTATGGCAGCTATGACTTTGATAGGGACTGGAGTCTATTTGCACGCTGGAACAATATATTTAATAAAAATTACCAACTCAATTACGGCTACATCCCACCGGGATCCAATGTGTTCGTTGGCATCCGCTATGCGATGAAGTAATTCTGTTTGAATCTACTGCCACCTACGGGTGGCTTTTTCATTTCTCAATACGATTAATGTCCACTATTGAAATCCTGCATCGTAATGCCTGCACACAAGGGCGCGATACCTATATAGATCCTGCCACGGGGTATCAGGTCTTAACTAGCGAGGCGCTATTAAGACAGGGAAGATGTTGCGGCAACTCCTGTCGACATTGCCCTTATGGGCGTTTTAATGTTCCAGGAAACACTGGGTCGGATTTGCCCATGGAAAAGCCTGTTGTCCTAAATTGGTTGCCAAAACTAGACGCTTTAGATGTTCTTTTTTGGTCTGGAGGTAAGGATAGTTTTCTGACCTTAATGCATTTGTTAGAGCAGGGAAGAAATGTCATTTTGCTCACGAGCTTTGGTGCTTATACCAATCGGGTATCTATTCAGGATATCCACATTAAGGACATAGCAAAACAAGCGGAGCTTTTTAAGGTGCCATTGTGCCTGGTGCCTTTATACCCAAACTCGGATTACAAGCAAGCGATCGAAGTGGGTTTAAGTCAAATTCGTTCCAGCACAGGCTTGCCGATTGCACGTTTGGTTTTTGGTGATTTGCATTTGCAAGATATTCGTCAATGGCGCGTAGATACCTGGCAGGGTTATGAAGTGAGCACGCCGCTATTCGGAGTGCCTTATGAGGAGCTCTTGCAAAAACTATGGGCCCATCTAAAAACACTCAATCTCTCAATTACCCTGTCGACAGAGGTGAGATTGGGGGATGCCACTTTGCCAGTCGGTACCCCCTATGACCAAGCGCTAGTAGAGAAATTTGATCAGGCTGGCATCGATCGCATGCTTGAAAATGGGGAGGGGCATACCCTCGTCAGCTCAAAAAGCCGCTGAGGAGTATCATTGTTGCATTGCAAAAAATGCCTTGGTGTCAGCCCGTTTTTGCACCCTTTTTTGGTGCAAAAAAGCCTACAATATAAGGCTGAGGATGAAGGATTCATGACCGTATTAGATAAGCACCCCGAAAAAAACCTGATTCGACTTCAGTTGCGCCAAAACTGTGTGCTTCAAAGTCTAGATCCAACAGTCATGGCGGAGTTAGAGCGGCATTTAGAGATCTCAGACCTCAAAAAATCAGAAATTCTGCTCCACCAAGGCGACCATCAAATGGAGCAGTATTTTGTCCTTGATGGAATCCTCAAGCGGATCGTGTCTAGTGCAGATGCCAAAGAGATGATTCTGCGCTTTGCTATCGAAAAAGATATCGAAACCAGCTATGCCGCCTGGCGGCTCAAGACCGCAGCCCCTTACAGTATTGCCTCAGTAACCAAGGCAAGGGTGGCAAGAATGCCTCTGAAGAAGTGGGCGGAATTTCTGGATGAGCATAAGCTTCTCAAAGAGGCCTTTGAGTTCGAAGTGATGCGCCTGATGAGCGAAATCATGGCCCACACCATTACCTTGCATATGCTCGATGCCCCAGGCCGGGTGGAGCGGTTTTTGCGTAAATATGAGGACTTGTTTGAGTTGCTTCCCAAGAAGGAGCTCGCTGCCTATCTAAACCTGTCTCCTGAGACCCTTAGCCGCCTCAAGTCTAAGCATAAAGAGCTATTTATCTAAGTTAGCCAGCTTGCCTAATGGGGTAAGCGAATTTAGGGGGAAATTGACCGAAGTCAATGATGAACCCCCACCCCAAGCCTAATATTCTTCTCAGCCTAAGCGGGGCAAAAACCCGTAGAGCAATGTATAACTTCAAATGGAGACACTAGCGAAAGCTAAACTGTAATAACCATCCTATTTGGTGGCGACAAACAGTTCACATAAAAATTTATGACAACAGAAAACCAAAACACTCAATTAACTGATGGCTTCCATTTGGTCATTGATGCTTTAAAAGCAAATGACCTCAACACCATTTTTGGCTTAGTTGGTATTCCGATTACCGACTTGTGTCGTCTTGCTCAAGCCGAGGGCATGCGTTTTATTGGCTTTCGTCATGAGCAGCATGCAGGTAATGCTGCAGCGATCGCGGGTTACATGACGCAAAAGCCTGGCATCTGTATGACGGTATCTGCACCAGGCTTCTTAAATGGATTGACTGCGTTAGCAAATGCAACAGTGAATTGTTTCCCAATGATTTTGATTTCTGGTTCAAGCGAACGTGAAATTGTGGATTTGCAGCAGGGCGACTATGAAGAGATGGATCAGCTCAATGCAGCAAAACCTTATTGCAAAGCGGCATACAGAATTAATCACATCGAAGATATTGGGATTGGTTTTGCTCGCGCAATTCGTGCGGCAGTTTCTGGTCGCCCAGGCGGTGTTTATCTCGATTTGCCTGCACAGTTGCTCAGCCAAACAATGCCTGTTGAAGAAGCTAAAAAATCGATCTTTAAGGTAATTGATCCTGTACCTCGTCAAATCCCTGCCGCTGATGCGGTAGCGCGTGCCTTAGATGTTCTGAAGAATGCTAAGCGCCCATTAATTTTGTTGGGTAAAGGCGCTGCTTATGCACAAGCAGATAGAGAAATTCGTGATCTGATTGAAAAATCTGGCATTCCTTACTTGCCTATGTCTATGGCAAAAGGTTTGTTGCCAGATAATCATCCGCAGTCTGCATCTGCCGCACGTTCATTTGTGTTGGCAGAAGCTGATGCAGTGATGTTGGTCGGTGCGCGTTTGAACTGGTTGCTTGCTCATGGAAAAGGAAAAACATGGGGCAAAGATCCTAAGAAGTTCATTCAAATTGATATTCAGGCCAATGAAGTGGATAGCAACGTGCAAATTGCTGCACCATTGATTGGTGATGTGGGTTCTTGCGTAGGTGAATTGCTCAAAGGCATTGCTTCTGTTCCTAAGCCAAGCGCCGAATGGATTAATGCTGTTAATGAGAAAAAAGAAAAGAATATGGCGAAGATGGCCGAGACTTTGGCCAAAGAAGCAAGCCCTATGAATTTCCATGGCGCATTGCGTGTGATTCGTGATGTGATCAAGAAAAATCCAGATGTCAATTTAGTAAACGAAGGCGCGAATACTCTGGATTACTGCCGCGCTATTGTGGATATGTATAAGCCACGCAAGCGTTTTGACTCAGGCACTTGGGGCATTATGGGTATCGGAATGGGCTATGCGATTGGTGCTGCTGTCACCAGTGGCTTGCCTACCGTAGCGGTTGAGGGTGATAGTGCGTTTGGCTTTAGTGGCATGGAGCTGGAAACGGTTTGCCGCTACAAGCTACCAATTACTACTGTGATATTTAATAACAACGGCGTGTATCGCGGTACTGACGTCAATCCAACAGGTGGCGCTGATGTTGCGCCAACCGTTTTTGTAAAAGACGCACGTTATGACAAGATGATTGAAGCATTTGGTGGAGTGGGCTATTACGTGACTACTCCAGCAGAATTGGAAGCAGCGTTAACAGAAGCCATTGCTGCCGGTAAACCAGCCCTCATTAATGCTGTTATTGATGAGACTGCAGGTACTGAAAGTGGACGTTTAACAAACTTAAATCCATCCACAGCAGCTGCGAAGAAGTAATTCAAGATTAACTTTGAAGTAAAAAAGAAAGACTTAAGGAGAAACCAATATGACTAAACCACTAGACGGCATTCGTATCATTGACTTTACACACGTACAAGCAGGCCCTGCATGTACCCAGCTCTTGGGCTTTTATGGCGCAGACGTTATCAAGGTTGAGCGTCCTGGTGCGGGCGACGTAACACGTAGTCAGTTGCGTGATATTCCTGGTGCTGATGCTTTGTACTTCACTATGCTCAACGGTAACAAGCGCTCTTTGACTTTGGATACTAAGACTCCAGAAGGAAAAGAAGTTCTTGAAAAAATGATCAAGGTTTCTGACGTCATGGTGGAGAACTTTGGTCCAGGCGCCTTGGATCGTATGGGCTTTTCTTGGAAGCGTATTCAAGAGCTCAATCCAAAGATGATTTTGGCATCTGTAAAAGGCTTTAGCGATGGCCATTCATATGAAGATTTGAAGGTATACGAGAACGTAGCGCAGTGTGCTGGCGGCGCTGCTTCAACAACGGGTTTCTGGGACGGCCCTCCAACTGTTTCTGCTGCTGCGTTGGGTGACTCCAATACTGGTATGCATTTAGCAATTGGTATCTTGACTGCATTGATGCAGCGTCAAAAAACCGGCAAAGGCCAAAAAGTATCTTGCTCAATGCAAGACGCTGTATTGAACTTGTGCCGTGTGAAATTGCGCGACCAACAACGTTTGGACAAAGTGGGTTACTTGGAAGAGTACCCACAATATCCTCACGGTTCATTCTCTGATGTAGTGCCACGTGGTGGTAACGCTGGTGGTGGCGGTCAGCCAGGTTGGGTGTTGAAATGTAAAGGTTGGGAAACTGATCCAAATGCTTACATTTATTTCACAATTCAAGGCCATGCTTGGGAGCCAATTACCAAGGCTTTGGGTAAACCAGAGTGGGCAACCGATCCAGCTTATATGACTGCTGAAGCTCGTCAAGACAAGATTTTTGATATCTTCGCCACAATTGAAGATTGGCTCAAAGATAAGACTAAGTATGAGGCAGTAGATATTTTGCGTAAGTTCGACATTCCTTGCTCACCAGTTCTCTCAATGAAAGAATTGGCTGAATCACCAGACTTGCGTAAGAGCGGTTCTATTGTTGAAGTTGACCACAAAGTGCGTGGTAAATACTTAACAATTGGTAGCCCAATCAAGTTCTCTGATTTGCAGATTGAAGTGAAGCCATCACCTGTTTTGGGTGAGCATACTGATGAAGTATTGGCTGATCTTGGTTATGGCAAAGAAGAGATTGCCAAGCTACACGCTGCCAAAGCAGTTTAATAACGACAACTATAGTAATGACTTTAAGGCGCTCCTAGTGGGCGCCTTTTTTATTCCATCATCTGATCCTATGAAAACTTCTGTTGATTTGCTGCAACTTGTTGAATGTGTTGGCGATGCCATCATTGTTGCTGATGCGCAAGAAAAAATCGTTTTATGGAATCCTGCTGCCACCCGAATTTTTGGCTATTCTGAAGCAGAGGCGCTAAGCCACACTCTGGATCTGATCGTTCCCGAGCGGCAACGTCAGCGGCATAGCGAGGGTTATAGCAAATCGATGGAAACCGGAACGACCCGCTATGGAACCTCCTTACTGAAGGTGCCGGCTAAGCATAAGAATGGTAGTACTTTGTCGATTGCATTTACGGTAGGGATGCTTTTTGATGCCAACCAAAAACCCAATGGTGTGGTGGCAGTCATTCGTGATGAGACCGAGCGTTTTGCGCAAGAGCGGGCCTTAAAAAGGCGACTGGCTGACCTTGAAAATCCGCAGACTTAGCCTCATCTAGTTTCTATCCTCGATCAATCAAGGCTTTGCAGAAGCCAGTGCCCAAAAATTGGGCATGCCTCATTTTTCAGCATTCCTCGCTGTTAAAATCGAACCAATTCAAAATTTTCATTCTTATTAGGACTTAAATCATGGCAAAAGCACTAGAAGGGGTTAAAATCCTCGACTTTACGCACGTTCAATCGGGACCAACTTGTACTCAATTACTCGCTTGGTTTGGAGCGGATGTGATCAAGGTAGAAAAATCCGGCGAAGGGGATGCAACACGTGGTCAGTTACGTGACATTCCAGATGCCGATAGCTTGTATTTCACGATGCTCAACCATAACAAGCGCTCCATTACTGTCAATACCAAAACCCAAAAGGGTAAAGAAATTCTTGAACGCTTAATCAAAGAGTGCGATGTTTTGGTAGAAAACTTTGCACCTGGTGCATTGGATCGTATGGGTTTTTCTTGGGAGCGTATTCAAGAACTCAATCCCATGATGATCATGGCCTCTGTAAAAGGTTTTGGCCCTGGCCCATACGAAGATTGCAAAGTGTATGAGAACGTAGCGCAATGCGCAGGTGGCTCTGCATCAACTACTGGTTTTGATGATGGCCCTCCCATGGTGACTGGTGCACAAATCGGTGATAGTGGTACTGGTTTGCACCTGGCATTGGGTATTGTGACTGCACTGTATCAGCGCACCCATTCTGGCCGTGGTCAGAAAGTATTGGCGGCGATGCAAGATGCAGTATTGAACTTGTGCCGTGTGAAGTTGCGTGACCAGCAGCGTCTTGAGCGGAACGGCTTAATGCAAGAGTATCCGCAGTTCCCTAATGGCCAATTTGGTGATTCAGTACCCCGCGCAGGCAATGCTTCTGGCGGTGGTCAGCCAGGCTGGATCGTGAAATGTAAAGGTTGGGAAACTGATCCTAATGCCTATATGTATGTGATTGTGCAGGCACCAGTTTGGGAAGCGATTTGCAAAGTGATTGGCCGTGAAGATTGGATTACGGATGTACGTTTCGCATCACCAATGGCGCGCTTGCCACATCTCATGGAAATTTTTGGCGAGATCGAAAAATGGACAATGACAAAGACCAAGTTCGAAGTCATGGATATCCTCAATAAATATGACATTCCATGTGGCCCAATTCTGTCCATGAAAGAGATCGCGGAAGAGCCAGCATTGCGTGCTACAGGTACAGTGGTTGAGGTAGATCATCCTATCCGTGGCAAATATTTGACGGTTGGCAATCCTATCAAGATGTCTGATAGCCCAACAGAAGTGACGCGTTCACCATTGCTCGGTGAGCATACCGATGAGATTCTCAGTGAGCTTGGATATTCCACTGACGAATTGATTGCTTTGCGTCACGACAAGGTAATCTAATATGCGGATTGCGTTGATAGGGAGCGCTGATTTTGGTAAAGCAGCGTTAGAAGCATTCTTAGACCGTGGGGATGAAGTAGTAGCGGTGTTTTGTCCTCCAGATAATCCCAAATCAACAAAGCCTGAAGTGCTGAAAGCAGCGGCTATTGCAAGGGGTTTAACCCCCTTGCAATTTGCTTCTCTAAAAAGCCCAGAGGCGGCACAAGCGATGATTGATAGCCAAGCCGATATTTGCGTCATGGCTTATGTTTTGCAATTTGTGCCTCAGGAACTAGTCAAAATTCCAAAGCATGGGACTATTCAATATCACCCATCACTTTTGCCTAAGTATCGCGGCCCCAGCGCTATTAACTGGGCGATTGCACTCGGCGAAGAGAAGACTGGCTTAACTATTTTCCGCCCATCTGATGGCTTAGATGAGGGTGCAGTGATTTTACAAAAAGAAGTAGCGATTGGACCTAATGACACATTAGGAAAAATTTATTTTGATCATCTTTTCCCGATTGGCATTCAAGCCTTACAAGAGGCAGCAGATCTGGTAGTGGCGGGTAAACACCAAGAGCTCATTCAGGATGAGTCACAGGCGAACTATGAAGGTTGGTTTGATGCGAATGCTGCGCAGATTCATTGGGCGACGCATATTAGCCAAATCTATAACTTGATTCGTGCTTGCAACCCAGCACCTGGTGCCTGGACCAAATTCGGTGAACAAAAAGTGCAAATCTTCGATTGCCATAAGCATGTGGCAGGTACATTTGGCGCCGTAAAGGGCAAGCCAGGTGAAATCACGCAAATCACTTTAGATTCATTCTTTGTAACTTGTCATGGTGGGCAGATTGAAGTGCTCAAAGCAAAAGGCGCAAGCGGCAAAGTGACTGGTGCCGAGTTGGCTAAAGAATTGAACCTACAAGTAGGGCAGTCCTTCGCTCTGTAAATCACTGGCCAGACTAATTGATTCAATAGTGATGAGCAATCAAGTTAACCAGGATAGTTCAGGTAATTTAAACAGTGTTAATTCGCCTTCTGAAGCTGCGGGGCAAAAAGATGTAAATGAGTCGGTAGCTAACGCAACCAATCCATCTGAAGAGACTCGCAGAAAAAATTCCACCTTGAGTAAGCGCGAAATCATGGAGCAACTCTCTAAAGAGAGGTTTCCTTGGGATGAATAATCCCAAGAAGTTTTAAATCTCTAGGTTATCTATCAACCTTGTTTTGCCTAGCTTTGCTGCAGTCAAAATTACAAGGGGTTCGCCAGCCTCAAGACTTTCATTAGTCGCAGGAGCTAAATCACTTTGCTGCCGAATGGCGATGTAATCGGGTTTCCAGCCACGCCCTGTTAATTTGGCAATCGCTAATTTTTCGATCTCTGCCAGGCTACTAGCACTGCGTGTAGTTAATTGCAGTACTTGAGCGCGCACTTCTTGTAGCGCTTTTTGAAGCTCGGGTGCTTCAGCACGCTCTTCAGTAGAGAGGTAGCCATTGCGAGAGGATAGGGCTAAACCATCTTCTGCGCGGATGGTTTCACCAGGAATGATGTCTACTGGGAGTGCAAATTGCTTGACCATCTGGCGAATAATCATCAGTTGCTGATAATCCTTTTTGCCAAATACGGCAACCTTAGGCTGCACACAAGAAAATAGTTTGAGTACTACGGTGCAAACCCCTTTGAAAAAGCCAGGACGAAATTCGCCCTCCAGAATATCGCCTAGTTGCTGGGGTGGATCAATACGATATTCCTGGGGTTGTGGGTATAAGTCGCGCTCTGTTGGTGCAAATAGAATATAGACGCCTTCTCTCTCTAGCTTTTCTATATCGGCTTGCATGGTACGCGGATAGCTATCGAAGTCTTCGTTCGGTCCAAACTGCAAACGATTGACAAAGATGCTAGCGACAACAGGATCACCGTGTTGTCTTGCCAATCGCATGAGTGAGAGATGGCCCTCATGCAGGTTGCCCATAGTTGGCACAAAAGAGGCGCGATTTTGTCCGCGCAGATGATCGCGCAGCTCTTGAATATCGCTAATGATTTTCATGCGACAGGGGTGTAAGCAAGACGTACGTAAATCGGTGCGTACGGCTCTGCTTGCGTAATTTCTACTAAAGCTTCACGCGAGAGCTCGAGCATGGCAATGAAATTCACAATCACCACTGGAATGCCTTTGCCAGACTTAATGGCATCTTCAAATAATTCACCAAATTCAACAAACTTTGCATTTTGTAAGCGCCGCAAAATACGCGTCATAAAGTCTCTTACAGAAAGCTCTTCACGAGTGATGGTGTGATGTTGATTTAATTTGGCGCGATGCAGAACATCTCGCCACGCCATTTGGAGATCTTCTAAATTGACCTCTGGCCAGGTAATCGCAACGGTGGTATCGACAAAGCCATGTGCTACTTGGAAATCACGACCTTGCTGTGGAATTTGATCAAGTTCTTGAGCAGCCAACTTCATGCGCTCGTACTCTAAGAGACGACGTACCAATTCTGCACGTGGATCCTCAACCTCTTCCTCGCTATCAGCCTTCTTCATAGGCAGAAGCATGCGAGATTTAATCTCAATTAACATGGCCGCCATTAATAGATATTCAGCAGCGAGCTCAAGGTTATGGTGACGAATTTGATCGATATAGCTTAAGTACTGTTGGGTAACTTGGGCCATCGGAATATCGAGCACATTGAAGTTTTGCTTACGAATTAAATACAGCAAAAGATCGAGAGGACCTTCAAATGCCTCTAGAAAAACCTCTAAGGCATCTGGTGGAATATATAAATCTGTTGGGAGTTTGAATAGCGGTTCGCCATAGAGTTTGGCGAAAGCCTCCGACATCCCATCGGTAACTGATGGAGTGCTATCAAGCAAATCCGACATCGGCTGAGCGCTTGGCTCAACGCCCGATGAATTGCTTGAGTTAGTCATTCGAGTAAACGTATGCGCGTTGTTTTAACTTAGCTGCTTTTGCGCGACGCTGATCTTCAACGGTTTGAGGCTCTTTGTCCCATAACAGCGCCCGACCAGCTTGTTGGTCAGCCTCGAGGTGTGGCTTCTTTTCTTTGAGTTCATTTAAGAACTGGGTGAATTCTGACTGATATCTTGCCATGGTATTTCCTAAAATACTCAATAAATTCAATAACTTATAAAAATTATTCCAAAAGTTATCTGGGGACTACGACCACCATTATAGGTGCTTTTCAGCCCCTTTTTTTATAAGTTGACCGCTAGCAAAGCCTCAATTTGTGGGGCTTCTACCCTGGTCATGAGGTGCTTGTAAGGCTTAATCGGGTTCTTGCTCGAAAGTGGGGTATGGATATCTTCCCAGCCCAGTGGCGCTAGGGATAAAAACGCTTCCACACCAGCAGCCACTTGTGGGATGACAGGCTTGAGGTACAGGCTGAGCATGCGGAAGGCCTCCAAAGTAACGCTACAGACTTTTTGCAGGTCAGCCTCTTTGGCAGGATCTTTGGCGATTTCCCATGGTTTATTTTCATCAACAAACCCATTGACCTTGTCTGCAAGTTCCATGATCAAGCGCAATGCTTTAGCGTACTCGCGCCCTTCATAAAGTGCGGCAATTTTTTCGCTATTGGAAGCAATGTCCTTGAGCAAGGTATTGCTCATTGCATCATCCGAAACTACGCCATTAAAGCGCTTTACTAGGAAGCCAGCACTTCGACTGGCAATGTTGATGTACTTGCCTAATAAATCGCTATTCACACGTGCAACGAAATCCTGAAGATTTAAATCTAAATCTTCCATACTGTCATTTAATTTAGTGGCGAAATAGTAGCGGAACCATTCTGGGTTAAAGCCACATTCGATGACGCTGTTGGCAGAAATTAATGTGCCACGAGACTTACTCATTTTCTCGCCATCAACCGTTAAGAAGCCATGGGCAAAGACGTTTGTCGGAGTGCGATAACCTGCAAACTGCAGGGTAGCGGGCCAGAATAAAGTATGGAAATACAAAATATCTTTGCCAATGAAGTGGTACTGCTCAGTATTGGTATCGGGCTTGACCCATTCATCAAATGCCAGCCCTTTGGCTTGACAGTAATTGAGAAAGCTAGCGTAGTAGCCAATCGGGGCATCTAACCAAACGTAGAAGTACTTACCCGGAGCATCAGGAATTTCAAAGCCAAAGTAGGGGGCGTCACGAGAAATATCCCAATCACCAAGTTTGCTTTCGCCAGGCTCGCCAACCCATTCTTTCATCTTATTGCGCGCTTCAGGCTGGAGAGGTGTTTTCACCTGAGTCCATTCGCGCAAAAATGCTTCGCAACGAGGGTCTGACAATTTAAAGAAATAGTGATCAGAGATCTTTTTGATGGGGGTGGCGCCGCTAACTACTGAAAAAGGATTTTTGAGATCGGTGGGAGAGTATGTTGCGCCACATTTTTCACAGTTATCACCATATTGATCTTTGGCGCCACACTTCGGACACTCTCCCTTGATGAAACGATCTGGCAAGAACATTTCTTTTACTGGATCGTAAGCTTGTTCAATGGCACGTTTTTCAATTAAGCCTGCATCTCGGAGTTTGATATAAATACTTTGTGAAAGTTGTTCATTCTCAGGACTATCTGTAGTGTAGTAGTTGTCAAACGAAATCAAAAAGTGATCAAAATCGCGTTTGTGCTCTTTCCATACATTCGCAATTAACTCCTTGGGAGTTAACCCCTCTTTTTCAGCGCGCAACATAATCGGAGTGCCATGAGTGTCATCCGCACCCACGTAATGCACTTCATGACCGCGCATCCGTTGAAAGCGCACCCATATGTCTGTTTGAATGTATTCAACCAGATGGCCGATATGGATCTGACCATTGGCATAGGGGAGGGCTGAAGTAACAAGGAGGCGGCGCTGTGGGCTACTCATGTAAAGCGGTCTTCATTAAAAATGGGGTCAATTAAGGCACAATCCTCAATTATGCGGTCTTCAGCAGTAATTTTAGTCTGCGGTTAAAGTTAATTCTCTGTAAGCCCCGATAAAATTTCACAAAATCCTTGAAAAGGTCCTTGATGTCAGTTGTGACGACAAAACCCAAAATTCAGATGTCTAATGCCTCTGTGCCCTTGGTGCATGAGGTAACCATACTGGATGAGGCTGGTCGGACTAAGCAGGCCCATATCCCCGGTGAGCGCCCCCTGACGATTTACCTAGACAAACGCGAAGTAGTGACCTTGATGACTCTTGGCAGCGCCCCTGAGGCTTTAGTGCTTGGGTATCTGCGCAATCAACGTCTCGTGCAATCTCCTGAAGATATCGAGAGTATCCAAGTAGATTGGGAAACGGATTCCGCCGCCGTCAAAACCCGTCGCAGTACCGTTGACATTGATGCGCTCACAAGTAAGCGTGTTGTGACCACAGGCTGTGGACAGGGGACGATGTTTGGTGGCCTGATGGAAGAAATGTCGGAGATACGTTTGCCTGAAGGGCCGACGTTGTCACAAGACGCCATTATCAGTTTGGTAGATGCGATCCGAGTGCATGACACCATTTATAAGAAATCAGGCTCTGTGCATGCCTGTGCAGTATTTGAGCGAGAAGGTGATCACGGGGTGCGCTTGCTGCACTTTATTGAAGATGTGGGACGTCATAACGCGGTGGATTCCATCTCAGGCTTGATGTGGCTGGCCAATAAATCCGGAAGAGATTTGATCTTTTTCACGACGGGGCGCCTTACCTCTGAAATGGTCATCAAGGGGGCGCAGATGGGCATTCCATTCCTCTTGACCCGCTCCGGAGTCACCTTGATGGGTTTGGAGTTGGCACGAAAAACCAACCTCACCATTCTGTCCCGCTGTTCGGGCAAACATTTTGAGATCTATAACGCCCCAGAACGGGTGGTTTTTACCCAAAAACCCCAATAAATTCCTGGGAAGTGGGGGCGAAGGTTTTACAATTCGTCCATGACTATTAAATCTGACCACTGGATCCGCCGCATGGGCGAACAAGGCATGATCAGCCCGTTTGAACCGGGGCAAATTCGCCAAGACGCCGCCGGCAACAAAATTGTGAGTTATGGCACATCAAGTTATGGCTATGACATTCGTTGCGCAGACGAATTTAAGATCTTTACGAATATCAACAGCACGATTGTGGATCCTAAAAATTTCGATGAGCAATCATTTGTGGATTTCAAAGGCGATGTTTGCATCATTCCGCCAAACTCATTTGCTTTGGCCAGAACGGTGGAGTATTTCAAGATTCCGCGCAGTGTCTTAACAGTTTGCGTTGGTAAAAGTACGTATGCCCGTTGCGGCATCATCGTTAACGTCACGCCTTTTGAGCCAGAGTGGGAAGGCTATGTCACTTTAGAGTTCTCCAATACAACACCGCTACCAGCAAAGATCTACGCTGGCGAAGGTTGTGCACAAGTACTCTTTTTTGAAAGTGATGAAGTGTGTGGCACGTCATACAAAGATCGTGGTGGCAAGTATCAGGGTCAACGGGGTGTAACCCTGCCTAAAACCTAAGCCATTTTTCGGTAGTGCGTAAATTTTCTTTGAATCGCCGTCCCGTACGGATTAATCTCGACGAATATCGCGCTACGCTCTCGCGCACCGAGATGGCGCGTCCAGAGAATAATTTTTATCACTGGCTGTTAGGAACTAGTTGGGCCAGCTTTCTGCTCTTGGTGGTATTTGTTTACGTTGCCACCAATTTCTTATTTGCTTTAGCTTATTTAGCCTGCGGTGAGGGTGCAATTACACACGCTCAGCCAGGCTCTTTGCTCGATGTTTTCTTCTTTAGTGTGCAAACCATGGCCACTATTGGTTATGGTCGCATGACGCCTGTGGGTCACTGGGCGAATGCCATCGTGACATTTGAGGCATTCTTTGGCATTGTGTATTCCGCCTTGACAACTGGTTTGGCGTTTGCACGCTTTACGCGTCCGACTGCCGGTGTTCGCTTTTCCAAGGTTGCTGTGGTGGGTAGTCATGATGGCGTTCAAACTTTCAAATTTCGGGTCGCCAATGACCGCAGCTCACACATTGTGGAAGCGCAATTACGGCTATGGTTAATTGCGGAAAGTATGACCAAAGAAGGCGAGCGCTATCGTCGCTCAGTGGAGTTGCCCCTGCATCGCTCAGAAAGCCCAGTGTTTTCACTAACCTGGACAGCAATGCACAGTGTTGATGAGGCTAGCCCCCTGAACGAATATCTTGGAAAAACCGCAATAGAGCAACAATGGCACTTGCTCATTACCTTTACCGGTTACCACGAAAGCCTGGCAAACCAGGTTTATGCCCGGCATGTTTACTTACCAAGAGATGTGCAGCAAAATGCGTCTTTTGTCGATATCGTCGCAGTTGCGCCAAATGGCGGTCGAGTCATCGATTTGGCCAATTTTGATAAGTGGATTCCGAACGCATCGGATAAGCAAGCAGGGGAGTTTTTATGAAATTTCGTTTCCCAATCATCATTATTGATGAGGACTTCCGCTCCGAAAATATTTCGGGTTCTGGTATTCGCGATCTCGCAGAGGCGATTGAGAATGAGGGTATGGAAGTTATTGGTTTAACTAGCTATGGCGATCTGACCTCTTTTGCACAGCAAGCTTCACGCGCCTCCACCTTTATCGTGTCAATTGATGATGAAGAATTTGTTTCAGATTCAGAAGATCATGACCTGCCTGCATTAAATAATTTGCGGGCCTTTATTACTGAAGTTCGTAAGCGCAACGAAGATATTCCAATTTTCTTATATGGCGAGACGCGCACATCGCGCCATATGCCCAATGATATTTTGCGTGAACTGCATGGCTTCATTCACATGAATGAAGATACACCTGAGTTTGTAGCGCGCCATATCATCCGCGAAGCGAAAGTGTATTTGGATTCTTTGCCTCCACCATTTTTCCGGGCGCTCACCAATTACGCCTCTGAAGGTTCGTATTCTTGGCATTGTCCTGGACATTCCGGTGGCGTAGCATTCTTAAAGAGCCCTGTAGGTCGTATGTTTCATCAATTCTTTGGTGAAAATATGCTGCGTGCAGACGTCTGTAATGCGGTAGAAGAGTTGGGCCAGCTTTTAGACCATACGGGACCTGTTCTGCAAAGTGAGCGCAATGCAGCCCGCATCTTTAATGCGGATCACTTGTTCTTTGTAACCAATGGCACCTCTACCTCTAATAAGATAGTCTGGCACTCCACAGTAGCTCCAGGCGATGTGGTTTTAGTGGATCGCAACTGCCATAAGTCCGTTATTCACTCAATTACGATGATGGGCGCGATTCCTATTTTCCTCATGCCAACGCGTAATCACCTTGGCATTATTGGCCCCATTCCAAAAGAAGAGTTTGAGTGGGAAAACATCAAGAAGAAAATTGATGCCAACCCTTTTATTAAAAATAAGAATGTTGTTCCACGTGTCATGACGCTGACACAAAGTACTTATGACGGTATTGTGTACAACGTTGAAATGATCAAAGACATGCTAGATGGCAAAGTGGATTCATTGCACTTTGATGAAGCATGGTTACCACATGCTGCATTCCACCCATTTTATAAAGACATGCATGCCATTGGATCGGATCGCAAGCGCACCAAGAAGAGTTTGATGTTTGCTACCCAGTCCACTCATAAGTTATTGGCTGGGTTATCCCAAGCATCACAGGTACTGGTACAAGATGCAGAAGAGACAAAGCTAGACCGAGATTGTTTTAATGAGGCGTACTTAATGCATACCTCAACAAGTCCGCAATACTCGATTATTGCTTCTTGTGATGTATCTGCAGCAATGATGGAGTCTCCAGGCGGTACGACTTTAGTTGAGGAGTCGATCGCCGAAGCCATGGACTTTCGTCGCGCGATGCGTGAAGTGGATGATAAATTCGGTGCCGATTGGTGGTTTAAGGTTTGGGGCCCAGATCATCTTGCGGAAGAGGGTATTGGTGAGCGCTCCGATTGGATATTAGAGCCCAACGCGAGCTGGCATGATTTTGGCAAGCTTGCCAAAGGATTCAACATGCTTGACCCTATTAAGGCAACGGTTGTGACACCAGGGTTAGATATCGAGGGTAATTTTGGATCGATGGGTATTCCTGCCAGTATTGTCACAAAGTATCTTGCAGAACATGGGGTGATCGTTGAGAAGTGTGGGCTGTACTCCTTCTTCATTATGTTTACGATTGGTATTACCAAGGGTCGTTGGAATACTCTAGTAACGGAGTTGCAACAGTTCAAGGATCATTTTGATAAAAATGCCCCGTTATGGAAAGTGTTGCCAGAGTTTGTTGCAAAGCATCCGCGTTATGAACGTGTTGGTCTTAAGGATATTTGCCAGCAAATTCATGAGTTCTATAAGAGCCGTGATGTTGCTCGTATGACGACCGAGATGTATACCTCGGATATGGAGCCTGCTATGATGCCTTCCGAAGCTTGGGCGAAGATGGCGCATAAGGAAGTTGATCGTGTACCACTCGATCAATTAGATGGTCGTGTTACAGCGATGTTGGTAACACCTTATCCACCCGGTATTCCCTTGTTGATTCCGGGCGAGCGCTTTAATAAGCGGATTGTGGATTACCTCTACTTTGCAAGAGACTTTAATGAGAAGTTCCCAGGATTTGAGACGGACATCCATGGTCTTGTGAAGACCGAAGTGGATGGTAGAAGCGAATATTATGTGGATTGCGTCAGACAAGAACGCGATATCACTTTATAAGGTTAGAGAAAAATTATGAACAGAGTGATGTTGTTAGCTAAGATTCATCGTGCCACAGTGACTGAAGCGGATTTGCACTATGAAGGATCCTGTGGCATCGATGAAGATCTTTTGGACGCTGCCAATATGCGTGAGTTTGAAAAAATTGAACTCTACAACATTAATAATGGCGAGCGATTCTCAACCTACATCATTAAAGCGGCTCGTGGCTCAGGAATCATTTCCTTAAATGGCGCTGCTGCTCGAAAGGCGCACGTTGGCGACCATTTAATTATTTGTACTTACGGATCTGTAGCAGATAGCGAAGCACAAAAGCATGTGCCAACCATTGTTTTGGTTGGTGATGGCAATGCTGTAAAAGAAATTAAAAAAATACAATAAAGCCCCCTTGAGGCTTCACTAGAGCCTCAAAAAGTCTCTCAGATCTTATTTAATCGGCTTATCAAGCTGGAAGGTGACTGGGGCATCTTCATCTACTTTACCGTTGGCTGATTCCGGTGAATGATCTTCGCTCGTGAAATTAAAGTCTTGACTATCAATCACAGCCGCTGGCTTATCAAGGAATGTGGTTACTAGCGCAGGAAATGCCACGACTACAGCGACCATCACTAGTTGGAGGCACACCCAAGGTAGCGCACCCCAATAGATGTCGCTGCTTTTAACTTCTTTTGGAGCCACCCCTCTGAGATAAAACAATGCAAACCCAAACGGGGGATGCATAAATGAGGTTTGCATATTCACGCAAAGCATTACCCCAAACCAGACGAGTGCTGCGCTTGCTGCAGCCTGAGGATTGCCATTCATAGAGTCGAGTAAAACAGGTGAAAGCAGTTTGACGGCAACAGGCGCAAGCATGGGCACAACAATGAATGCAATCTCAAAGAAATCTAAAAAGAATGCCAGAAAGAATACAAAGAGATTGACGACGATTAAAAATCCTATCCAGCCGCCTGGTAGGTTGGAGAATAATTCTTCAACCCAATGCCCGCCATCTACGCCTTGAAAGACTACCGAGAAGCAGGTTGAGCCAATCAAAATAAATACCACCATGGCAGTAATGCGCATGGTGTTTTGATAAGCCTCTTGTACTAAACCTTTTAGGTTAGGGATGTTGGCGCGTCGAATCCAAGCCAATAACAAAGCACCCATAGCTCCCATGGCGCCAGACTCCGTTGGTGTTGCAATGCCAGTCATAATCGTGCCCAGCACTAAAAAGATTAAGACTGCAGATGGAATGATGCCCATCAGGCACTTTTTCCAAAGAGCCCATCCTCTCAATGTTAAATCCGCCTCGGGGACTGGAGGTAAGTCTTCAGGGCGCAGGCGAGAAAGAATAAATGTATACAGGGCAAACAGCAGAATCTGTAAAAGCGAGGGACCCCACGCGCCTAAATACATGCTGCCAACATCCGCGCTACCACTCTGTGTTTTGAGCTGATCTGCTAGAACAATGAGTACCAGTGATGGTGGTACTAACTGCGTAATGGTGCCAGAGGCGGCTAGCACTCCAGTGGCATAACGCATGTTGTATCCGTAGCGCATCATGACTGGTAATGAGATCATCGCCATCGCAATCACTTGCGCGGCAACGGTGCCTGTAATGGCGCCCAAAATAAAACCCACAATAATGACTGAGTAACCTAGTCCACCGCGTATGCGCCCAAAAAGCTGACCCATGGAATCGAGCATTTCTTCAGCAAGACCACAGCGCTCTAATATCGCGCCCATAAATGTGAAAAAGGGGATGGCTAGTAGTAAGTCGTTGGCAAGCACACTCCCAAAAATACGCTGTGGAATAGCTTGTAAAAAGGCCATTCCAAAAAAGCCTTCGCTTATGGCAATCAGAGCAAAGAACAGGCCAGCCGCCATTAATGAAAACGCTACCGGAAAGCCAATGAGCATGAAGACAACTAGGCCGCCAAACATCAAAGGGGGCATCCACTCCAATGGAATCATTGCATTGGCTTTTCGTAATGAAGGTCTTCGGCTGGCAGCGCAATCTGTCCTTTGATTGCACCGATGCGTTTAATCAACTCAGACACGCCCTGCAAACTCAACATGAAGAACCCAAAGGGGACAACAAATTTAATGGGATAGCGCGCTAATCCACCGCTGTTCAAAGAGCCCTCCATGACCAACCATGAGGGATAAAAGAGGGTTGTCCAAGATAGCCAGGTAAACAGCAAACATGCTGGTAATAAAAAACAAGCAAGACCAAAAATATCTACCCACAGTCTGCCGCGATCGGATAGATGGGAATAGATGAGATCTACCCGGACATGCTCATTACGTTTTAGTGTGTAGGAAGCGCCGAGCATGACTGCTGCGCTGAACAAATACCACTGTAATTCCAGTGGCCAGTTATTGCTAATATCCAATCCATAGCGCAGTAATGCATTGACGGCTGATACTATGCAGGAAAGCAAAATCATCAGACTAGCAGCCTTACCTAGCTGCTGATTGATGTAATCAATACCTCCTGAGAGCTTGAGCCAAAACCCCATGGGATTTAGAGGTCTGTGCGAGCCCGTTGAATAGCAGCAAGAACTTGCGAGGGAGCGGTGCCACCAGCGTGCTGACGCGATTGCACTGAGCCATCCACGGTGAGTAATGCGAAGACATCTTCGCCGATCATTTCGGGGCGATTGTCTAAGCCACAGGCAAAGCGCAATTCGGACAAACTGAGGTCGGTGAGCATGCAGTTTCTACCAACACAGGCTTTTACTGCATGAGCAACAGCCTCATGGGCATCACGAAAAGCAAGCCCTTTTTTGACTAAGTAGTCAGCCAAATCCGTTGCTGTAGCAAAACCCTCTTCAGCAGCTGCTTTCATGACGTCTGCTTTGACCTCAATGTGAGGAACCATGTCAGCAAAAATACGCAAAGTATCTTGCACCGTATCGACTGCATCAAACAAAGGCTCTTTATCTTCTTGATTGTCTTTGTTGTATGCCAATGGCTGACTCTTCATGAGTGTTAACAGGGAGATAAGATCCCCATATACACGACCAGTTTTGCCACGAGCAAGTTCTGGCACGTCAGGATTCTTCTTTTGCGGCATGATTGAGCTGCCAGTGCAAAAGCGATCAGGTAAATCAATAAAGCCAAATCTTGGGCTCAGCCAGAGAATGAGCTCTTCAGACAGGCGTGAGATATGCATCATCAGAATGGAAGCGAATGCGCAAAACTCAATAGCAAAGTCGCGATCGGACACTGCATCGAGTGAGTTATTGCAAATGCCATCAAAACCTAAGGTTTTAGCAACTTGTTCGCGATCGATGGGGTAGGTGGTTCCAGCCAGAGCGGCAGCCCCTAGGGGAAGGCGATTAAAGCGTGCTCTTAAGTCAGCTAAGCGACTAGCATCACGACTAAACATTTCATAGTAGGCCATTAAGTGATGACCAAAGGTGATGGGCTGTGCAACCTGCAAATGAGTATGACCAGGCATGATGGTCGCAGCATGTTTTTCTGCAAGATCTAATAGTGCAGAACGCAATCCGTTTAAGGTAGCTGCAATCTCATCAACGCTGCCACGTAACCACAGGCGTAAGTCAGTCGCTACTTGATCGTTACGAGAGCGACCCGTATGCAAACGCTTGCCTGCATCACCAACTAATTCGGTAAGACGCGCTTCTATATTGAGATGAACGTCTTCCAGTGCCAGTTGCCATTGAAATTGGCCAGCTTCAATTTCACTACGAATTTGAGACATTCCTCTTTGAATATCTGCCAAATCCTGAGCACTAATGATTTTTTGGGCGGCTAGCATTTGCGCGTGGGCTAAAGAGCCCTCGATATCCACTAGGGCAAAACGTTGATCAAACCCTATAGAGGCGGTATAACGCTGGACGAGTTCGTCAACAGGTTCGGCAAAACGGGCCGACCAAGCTTGGGCTTTGTTGGCTAAGGAATTTTTGGATGAGCTCATAAACACAGTATATTGATGTAGGTCTTTGATTATTTTAAATGTTATGTCCCAAACCCTG
>NZ_JAHBAK020000024.1 GCF_018500155.2 Polynucleobacter sp. | reverse complement strand
TCAATTGGCAGAGCGTTGGTCTCCAAAACCAAAGGTTGGGGGTTCGATGCCCTCCGCCCCTGCCACGATTTGAACTGAAAGCAATATGTCTCAACAAACAGCAAATCACACTGAAGAAAAGAGCAGCTGGGTCTCAGGACTCGCTGCTGTTATCGTCGTTGCAGCGTTAGTGCTTTACTACACGCTCGTCGACCAGTCTTTATTGGTGCGTTTGGCGGTCTTGTTTGGCGGTATTGCTGCAGCAGTTTTGATTGTGGCGCTTTCCCCAGATGGGCGTCGTTTTATCGCCTACGCAAAAGATTCTTGGTATGAAGTAAAAAAGGTTGTTTGGCCAACTCGCAAAGAGGCAACCCAAATGACTCTAGTCGTATTTGGCTTTGTTCTGATCATGTCCTTATTTTTATGGATTGCAGACAAATTGATTGAATGGCTAGTTTTTTCAGTCTTTTTAGGCTGGAAGTGAGTAAAAAATGACTGATTCTGAAGTAACAGCAAACCCTCAAGCAGCTGCCAACATGCGTTGGTACGTGATCCACGCCTATTCTGGCATGGAAAAGAGCGTAAAAAAGGGCCTTGAGGAGCGCATTGCACGTTCGGGCATGCCTGAGAAATTTGGCCGTATTTTGGTGCCTTCAGAAGAGGTAGTTGAGGTTAAATCTGGGTCAAAATCTGTCACAGAACGCCGTTTTTTCCCTGGTTATGTCCTGATTGAAATGGAAATGACCGACGAAAGCTGGCATTTGGTGAAAAATACGCCAAAAGTGACTGGTTTTGTAGGCGGTGTTCGCAACCGTCCTAGCCCAATTTCTACGGCAGAAGTGACCAAAATCATGGATCAAATGCAGGCTGGGGTTGATAAACCCAAGCCTAAGACCCTGTTTGAGGTGGGCGAAATGGTTCGCGTCAAAGAAGGCCCATTTACTGATTTCAACGGAAACGTTGAGGAAGTGAATTACGAGAAGTCCAGATTACGCGTTTCTGTTACAATCTTCGGTCGCGGTACACCTGTTGAACTGGAGTTTGGTCAAGTAGAAAAGATGTAAAAACAAGGACTTAGTCCAGTTTTGTTGTGCAGCAATTGGTAGTTAAGTAGTTTTAGATGGTTATTTAGTTTTAGTAATTAACCGAGGAGCGGAGCTAGTAAGCCAAAAACTAGCAAAGCGTTTACTCAACGGCGGTCTTTCCTTGTAAGGAGCGGCGCGCTTTAAGGAGCAACACATGGCAAAGAAGATTATTGGCTTTATTAAGCTGCAGATTCCTGCAGGTAAAGCAAACCCATCTCCACCCGTCGGTCCAGCATTGGGTCAACGCGGCTTGAACATCATGGAATTCTGTAAAGCGTTCAATGCTCAAACTCAGAGCATGGAACCAGGCTTGCCAATTCCAGTTGTGATCACAGCGTTTGCTGATAAGAGCTTCACATTCATCATGAAGACTCCTCCAGCAACCATCATGATCAAAAAAGCTGCCAAGATTGACAAAGGATCTCCACGTCCGCATACCGATAAGGTAGGAAAAATTACTCGTGCTCAAGCGGAAGAAATCGCTAAAGCAAAAATGCCAGATTTGACAGCAGCTGATATGGATGCAGCGGTTCGTACTATCGCTGGTAGCGCCCGTTCCATGGGCATCACTGTGGAAGGAATCTAATCATGCCTAAATTATCTAAGCGCGTAAAAGCAATACAGTCCAAAGTAGATCGCAACAAGTTCTATCCATTAGAAGATGCATTGAACCTCGTTAAAGAGTGTGCAACTGCAAAGTTTGATGAGTCTATCGACGTTGCCGTTCAGTTGGGCATTGATGCCAAGAAATCAGACCAAGTTGTGCGTGGCGCAGTTGTGCTCCCAGCTGGTACTGGTAAGCATGTTCGCGTAGCCGTATTTGCACAAGGCGAAAAAGCCGAGCAAGCTAAAGCTGCAGGTGCCGAGATCGTTGGTATGGAAGATCTTGCTGAGCAAATTAAAGGCGGCAAAATTGATTTTGACGTTTTGATTGCTTCACCAGATACCATGAAAATTGTTGGTACTTTAGGTCAAGTGTTGGGCCCACGCGGTTTGATGCCAAATCCAAAAGTAGGCACTGTAACTCCTGATGTTGCTACTGCCGTGAAAAATGCAAAAGCAGGTCAAGTCCAATTCCGTGTAGACAAAGCCGGTATTGTGCATGCAAGCATTGGCCGTCGTTCATTCGAGCCAGCTGCATTGAAATCCAATTTGCTCGCACTGCTAGAGGCTTTGAATAAAGCTAAGCCTCCTGCATCTAAGGGCGTTTATTTAAAGAAGGTTGCCGTAAGCAGCACCATGGGTGCAGGCGTACGTGTAGACCAAGCATCGTTGCAGGTAGCAGCTTAAGCCTGTAGCAAAAAGAACTTTGGGTCGACTCCTGCTCTTGAGCAAGAGTCGAACATCAAAGACCGTTGGTGAATCTGTTGCTAGTAAAGAGCAAATTCTTAATTGTTGCGAAAGTAACTGCCAGCGCAGATGGCGACCCTGAAAAGATTTTCACAAGAACCTTTGTGAACAAATGATCAGACGCTGGTGTGTAACCCCAACTGGAAACAGTTGGTTTTTATGGAGTTAAACCGTGCCTTTGAATGTACAAGACAAAAAAGCGATTGTTGCTGATGTCGGCGCTCAATTGGCTGGAGCCCAAACTGTCGTTCTCGCTGAATACCGTGGTATTCCAGTTGAGGAGTTGACAAAGCTGCGTGCTAGTGCGCGTGACCAAGGTGTGTATCTTCGCGTTTTGAAGAACACATTGGCACGCCGTGCGGCGCAAGGCACTCAGTTTGAGCCCCTTGCTGATTCGATGGTTGGCCCCTTGATCTACGGTATCTCTGCTGATCCGATTGCTTCGGCAAAAGTATTGCAGGGCTTTGCCAAGACTCAAGAGTTGCTAGTCATCAAAGCTGGCCTATACAACGGTAAGTTGTTGGACGTTGCAGGTGTTAAAGCCCTCGCGACAATTCCAAGCCGTGATGAGTTGTTATCAACGTTGTTGGGTGTCATGAAAGCCCCAGTATCTGCGATGGCTCGTGTATTGGGCGCAGTGGCTGCGCAAAAAGCCGCTGGAGCACCTGCTCCGGTAGCCGAAGCTGCAGCACCTTTAGAAGCAGCGGCCCCAGCAGCAGAAGCTGCGCCAGCCGCAGAGCCTGCAGCTGAACCAGCAGCCCCAGAAGCAAACGAAACCCCTGCCGCTGAATAAGCGACAGATTAACTATTTAAGTATTAGGAGCTAAAAATGGCGATTACTAAAGAAGAAATCATTGAAGCAGTAGGCAGCATGTCCGTTATGGATTTGAACGACTTGGTTAAAGCGTTCGAAGAGAAGTTTGGTGTTTCAGCAGCTGCGATGGCTGTTGCCGGCCCTGCTGCTGGTGGCGGTGGTGATGCAGGTGGCGCAGAGCAAACTGAATTCACAGTGAACCTTGTTGAAGCTGGCGCAAATAAAGTTTCAGTAATTAAGGCAGTTCGCGAAATTACTGGTCTCGGCTTGAAAGAGGCGAAAGATTTGGTTGATGGTGCACCGAAGCCAATCAAAGAAGGCGTTGACAAGAAAACTGCTGAAGAAGCTAAGAAGAAGCTTGAAGAAGCTGGCGCTAAAGCAGAACTTAAGTAATACACACGTAGCTAGCATCCTTGATCAAGGGGTGTTAGCGATGTTGGGTTTGACCTCCAGAGGTCAAACCCGATTTCATTTCTGATTGAAATCGGGTTTGCCTTCTGATACGACTGCAGAATGCAAGTTTGGTCGGACACTAGATCGAAACGGTTTAGTGTTGTCCGCCAGTGATTGGTAGTGGCCAATCGCCAAATCTTTGTACAGTCGCTGAATTCGGAGATGAAATGAACTATAGCTTCACCGAACGCAAGCGAGTCCGTAAAAGCTTTGCTAAGCGAGTTAATAACCACCAGGTTCCGTACCTGATCGCAACGCAGCTGGAATCCTACGCTAAATTTTTACAGGCTGATAAGCCAGCTACTTCTCGTATTAACGAGGGCCTGCAAGCTGCCTTTACTTCAGCATTCCCTATTGTGTCGAACAACGGCTATGCACGTATGGAATACGTGTCTTATCAGTTGTCACAGCCACCATTTGACGTTAAAGAATGTCAACAACGTGGTTACACATATCACTCTGCTTTGCGCGCCAAAGTTCGCTTGATTATTTATGATCGCGAAGCGCCTACCAAGGTAAAAGAGGTTAAAGAGAGCGAAGTCTACATGGGCGAAATTCCGCTCATGACAGAAAACGGCTCTTTTGTGATTAATGGTACTGAGCGTGTGATTGTTTCTCAGTTGCACCGTTCTCCAGGCGTGTTCTTTGAGCACGACAAGGGCAAAACACACAGTTCTGGTAAGTTGCTGTTCTCAGCGCGCATCATTCCTTACCGTGGTTCATGGCTCGATTTTGAGTTTGATCCAAAAGATATTCTGTATTTCCGTGTTGACCGTCGTCGTAAGATGCCTGTCACCATTTTGCTCAAAGCAATTGGCTTAAACAACGAACAGATTCTTGCAAATTTCTTCAACTTTGATCATTTCTCATTGACTGCTAATGGTGCGTCAATGGAGTTTGTTCCTGAGCGTTTACGCGGTCAGTTAGCAAGCTTTGATGTGGTTGATAAGAATGGCGTTGTCGTTATCCAAAAAGATAAGCGTATTAATGCAAAGCATATTCGCGAACTCGAAGCAGCTAAGACAAAAACTATCGCCGTACCAGATGACTATTTGGTTGGTCGTGTAGTTGCACGTAACATTGTTGATCCAGATTCTGGCGAAATCTTGGCTTACGCCAACGATGAAATCACTGAAGAATTGTTGGCAACATTGCGCGATGCTGGCATCAAGCAATTGGAAACTATTTACACCAACGATTTGGATTCGGGTGCGTATATTTCTCAGACATTGCGCACTGATGAAACCGCTGATCAAACAGCAGCGCGTATCGCGATCTATCGCATGATGCGTCCTGGCGAGCCTCCAACAGAAGATGCTGTTGAGGCATTATTCCAGCGCTTGTTCTATAGCGAAGATAGCTACGATTTGTCTCGTGTTGGTCGCATGAAGGTCAATAGCCGTCTCGGCCGCGCTGAGATGGAAGGTCCAATGGTTCTATCCAATGAAGATATTTTGGACACCATTAAGGCCTTGGTTGATTTGCGTAACGGCAAGGGCGAAGTAGATGATATCGATCACTTAGGTAATCGTCGCGTTCGCTGTGTTGGCGAATTGGCTGAAAACCAGTTCCGCGCAGGTTTATCACGCGTAGAGCGTGCGGTGAAAGAGCGTCTCGGTCAAGCCGAAACAGAAAATCTCATGCCGCACGACTTAATTAACAGTAAACCAATTTCTTCTGCGATTCGTGAGTTCTTCGGTTCTTCACAGTTGTCCCAGTTTATGGATCAAACCAACCCACTTTCAGAAATCACGCACAAGCGTCGTATTTCTGCATTGGGACCAGGTGGCTTGACACGCGAGCGCGCGGGCTTTGAAGTGCGTGACGTGCATCCAACCCACTATGGACGTGTTTGCCCGATTGAAACTCCAGAAGGTCCAAACATTGGTTTGATCAACTCACTCGCGCTTTTTGCGCGTTTGAATGAGCACGGTTTCCTTGAAACTCCATACCGTAAAGTCTCCAATAGCAAGGTAAGCGACGAAGTGGTTTACCTCTCTGCGATTGAAGAAGCGAAGTATGTGATTGCTCAGGCCAATGCGACGATCGACAAAAATGGTAAGTTAGCAGACGAATTGGTTTCTGCTCGTCAGGCTGGCGAAACCATGATGGTGAGCCCAGAGCGCATCGATTTCATTGACGTTGCTCCTAGTCAGATCGTTTCTGCCGCGGCTTCACTCGTGCCATTCTTAGAGCATGATGATGCGAACCGTGCGTTGATGGGTGCGAACATGCAGCGTCAAGCGGTTCCTTGCTTGCGTCCAGATAAGCCATTGGTTGGTACAGGTTTAGAGCGCATTGTTGCGGTTGACTCTGGCACTGTTGTGTTGGCTGCCCGCGGTGGTATTGTCGATTACGTTGATGCGAACCGTGTTGTGATTCGCGTGAATGACGATGAAACTGCGGCCGGTGAAGTTGGTGTGGATATTTATAACCTCATCAAGTACACCCGTTCCAACCAAAATACCAATATCAATCAACGCCCAATCGTAAAAGTTGGTGATCGTGTAGCCCGAGGCGACGTAGTTGCTGACGGCGCATCTACTGATTTGGGTGAATTGGCCTTGGGTCAAAACATGACTGTGGCATTTATGCCATGGAACGGTTACAACTTCGAAGATTCCATCTTGATCTCTGAGAAGGTGGTGGCTGATGATCGCTACACCTCTATTCATATTGAAGAGTTGTCAGTAGTTGCTCGTGATACCAAGTTAGGTTCAGAAGAGATTACTCGCGACATCTCCAATTTGGCAGAGTCACAACTCTCTCGCTTGGATGAGAGCGGTATTGTCTATATCGGTGCTGAAGTTGAAGCTGGAGACGTACTCGTTGGTAAGGTAACTCCAAAGGGCGAGACTACTCTTACCCCTGAAGAGAAGTTGCTGCGTGCAATCTTCGGTGAAAAAGCATCTGATGTGAAAGATACTTCTTTGCGCGTTCCTTCCGGCATGGTTGGTACAGTCATTGACGTTCAGGTCTTCACTCGTGAGGGTATTGAGCGCGATGCACGTGCACAGTCGATTATTCAGGAAGAATTGCAACGCTATCGTTTGGATTTGAACGACCAGTTGCGTATTGTTGAAGGTGATGCCTTCATGCGTTTAGAAAAGTTGTTGGTTGGCAAAGTTGCTAACGGCGGCCCTAAGAAATTAGCTAAAGGCACCAAGATCGACAAGGATTACCTTGCTGATTTAGACAAATACCATTGGTTTGATATTCGTCCAGCAGATGATGATGTTGCCACGCAAGTGGAAGCGATCAAATCTTCTATCGAAGCGAAGCGCAAGCAGTTTGATGAGGCGTTCGAAGAGAAGCGTACCAAGCTTACCCAAGGCGATGATTTACAGCCTGGCGTAACGAAGATGGTGAAGGTGTACTTGGCTGTTAAGCGTCGCTTACAGCCTGGTGACAAGATGGCTGGTCGTCACGGTAACAAAGGTGTGGTCTCTAAGATTGCCCCAGCAGAAGATATGCCATTTATGGCAGACGGACGTCCTGTTGATATCGTCTTGAATCCATTGGGCGTTCCTTCTCGTATGAACGTTGGCCAGATTTTGGAAACCCACTTAGGTTGGGCTGCTCAAGGTATTGGTAAGCGTATTGATGAAATGGTGCGTCAACAAGCCAAACAAGCTGAGTTGCGTAAATTCCTCAAGCAGCTTTACAACGAAACAGGTCGTCAAGAAGATATCGACAATTTCACTGATGAGCAAATCGCAGCTTTGGCAGAGAATCTCCGTCAAGGCTTGCCATTTGCTACCCCAGTGTTTGACGGTGCAACTGAGGCCGAAATTGGTCGTATGCTTGAGTTGGCCTACCCAGAAGAAGTTGCAGCATCGTTGCAGATGACTCCTTCGCGCCAACAAATGGTTTTATTTGATGGCCGGACTGGTGATCAATTCGAGCGTCCTGTAACTGTTGGTGTAATGCACGTCTTGAAACTCCACCACTTGGTTGATGACAAGATGCACGCCCGTTCAACTGGACCATACTCATTAGTAACGCAGCAGCCATTGGGCGGTAAGGCTCAGTTTGGTGGTCAGCGCTTTGGTGAGATGGAAGTTTGGGCTCTCGAAGCATACGGTTCTTCATATGTCTTGCAAGAAATGTTGACAGTGAAGTCGGATGACGTCGCAGGCCGTACCAAGGTATACGAAAACATCGTCAAGGGCGAGCACACGATTGATGCTGGCATGCCCGAATCCTTCAACGTGTTGGTAAAAGAAATCCGTTCGTTGGGTATTGACATTGACATGGAGCGCAACTGATATGAAAGCATTGCTCGATTTATTTAAGCAAACGCAGGGTGATGAGCAGTTTGATGTCATCAAAATTGGCCTCGCATCTCCTGAGAAAATTCGCTCATGGTCTTTTGGTGAAGTACGCAAACCAGAAACCATCAACTACCGGACTTTTAAGCCCGAGCGTGATGGTTTGTTTTGCGCCAAAATTTTTGGACCAACCAAAGACTATGAGTGCTTGTGCGGAAAGTACAAACGTCTGAAGTTCCGTGGCGTAATTTGTGAGAAGTGTGGTGTTGAAGTTACGCTTGCAAAAGTACGTCGTGAGCGTATGGGCCACATTGAGTTGGCGGCCCCTGTAGCCCACATTTGGTTCTTAAAGTCTCTGCCGTCCCGTTTGGGCATGGTTCTCGATATGACATTGCGGGATATTGAGCGCGTTCTTTACTTTGAAGCATATGTAGTTGTTGATCCTGGCATGACTCCTGAAGGTGCAATGAAGCGCGGTCAGATCATGTCCGAAGATGAATACATTGCTAAGACTGAAGAATATGGTGACGGTGCTTTCACTGCCATTATGGGCGCGGAAGGTATTCGTGAACTCTTGCGTTCGATTGATATCGACCGTGAAGTAGAAACGATTCGTGCTGAATTGAAAGCAACTGGTAGCGATGCCAAGATTAAGAAATACGCTAAGCGCTTAAAAGTGCTTGAGGCGTTCCAAAGCTCAGGTATTAAGCCTGATTGGATGATCATGGAAGTATTGCCAGTGTTGCCACCAGAGTTGCGCCCATTGGTGCCATTGGATGGCGGTCGCTTCGCTACTTCTGATTTGAACGATCTCTATCGTCGTGTAATTAACCGTAACAATCGCTTGAAGCGTTTGTTAGAGTTGCGCGCACCAGAGATCATCGTTCGCAACGAAAAACGTATGTTGCAAGAAGCGGTTGACTCATTGCTTGACAACGGTCGTCGCGGTAAGGCGATGACTGGCGCCAACAAGCGTCCTCTCAAGTCCTTGGCTGAGATGATCAAAGGTAAGAGCGGTCGCTTCCGTCAAAACTTGTTGGGTAAACGCGTTGACTACTCTGGTCGTTCAGTCATCGTGGTTGGCCCAACATTGAAATTGCATCAGTGCGGTTTGCCAAAATTAATGGCTTTGGAGTTGTTCAAGCCATTTATTTTCAACAAGCTTGAGACTTTAGGAATTGCAACCACCATTAAGGCTGCGAAGAAAGAAGTAGAAAGTCAAACGCCAATCGTTTGGGATATTCTCGAAGAAGTGATTCGTGAGCACCCAATCATGCTCAACCGTGCTCCTACATTGCACCGTCTTGGCATTCAGGCTTTCGAGCCAATGTTGATTGAAGGTAAAGCGATTCAATTGCACCCATTAGTCTGCGCGGCATTTAACGCGGACTTTGACGGTGACCAAATGGCGGTTCACGTTCCTTTGTCGCTCGAGGCGCAAATGGAAGCGCGTACATTAATGTTAGCTTCGAACAACGTATTGTTCCCAGCTAACGGCGAGCCATCTATTGTTCCTTCCCAGGACGTGGTGTTGGGCTTGTACTATGCAACTCGTGACAAGATCAACGGCAAAGGCGAAGGCATGGTTTTCGCCAACATTACAGAAGTAGTTCGTGCATACGAGGCTGGCCAAGTTGAATTGGCTTCCCGTGTTGCAGTACGTATCACTGAGTATGAGATTGTGGATAAGAAGGCAGAAGGCGATGCGCGTTTTGCCCAGAAGACCAAGATCTATCAAACCTCTGTTGGCCGTGCAATTCTGTCTGAGATTTTGCCTAAGGGTATGTCTTTCGAGGAAATCAATAAGCCTTTGAAGAAAAAAGAAATCTCACGCTTGATCAATACTTCGTTCCGTAAGTGCGGTTTGCGTGAAACAGTGATTTTTGCTGACCGTCTCTTGCAATCTGGTTTCCGCTTGGCAACTAAAGCGGGTATCTCGATTGCGATCGACGATATGTTGATTCCTTCTTCTAAAGATCGCATCATCACCGAAGCATCTACTAAGGTGAAAGAATATGACAAGCAGTTCATGTCAGGCCTTGTAACCAATCAAGAACGTTATAACAACGTGGTTGATATTTGGGGTGCCGCTGGTGACCAAGTGGGCAAGGCCATGATGGATGAGTTGTCACACGTTGATGTGCTCGATCGCAACGGCAAGGCTGCTCGTCAAGAATCCTTTAACTCCATCTACATGATGGCGGATTCAGGCGCACGCGGCTCTGCAGCGCAGATTCGTCAGTTGGCCGGTATGCGTGGTTTGATGGCAAAGCCTGATGGCTCCATTATTGAAACCCCAATTACCGCAAACTTCCGTGAAGGTTTGAACGTGTTGCAATACTTCATCTCCACTCACGGTGCTCGTAAGGGTCTCGCAGATACTGCGTTGAAGACTGCGAACTCAGGTTACTTGACACGTCGTTTATGCGACGTTACTCAAGATCTCGTGGTCATCGAAGAGGATTGCGGCGCAACTACTGGCGTTACCATGAAGGCGCTCGTTGAGGGCGGCGAAATCATCGAAGCATTACGCGACCGTATTTTGGGCCGTGTATGTATCGGCGACATCGTTCATCCAGATACACAAGAAGTGATCGTTCCCAACGATACATTGCTTGATGAAGATCATGTTGATCAAATCGTGGCGCTGGGCATTGACGAAGTGAAAGTTCGTACAGTACTTTCTTGTCAAACTCGTTATGGTTTGTGCGCGAAGTGCTATGGACGTGACTTAGGTCGAGGTGGCTTGGTAAACGTTGGCGAAGCAGTGGGTGTGATTGCTGCTCAGTCTATCGGTGAGCCAGGCACTCAGTTAACTATGCGTACCTTCCACATTGGTGGTGCGGCTTCACGCGCTTTGGTTGCAAGTAATATTGAAGCCAAATCGAATGGTTCCTTGAAGTTCTCTGGAACGATGCGTGTTGTGAAAAACGCAAAGGGTGAGCAGATCGTGATTTCACGTTCAGGCGAAGCCTTGATCGTTGATGACAATGGTCGTGAACGTGAGCGTCATAAAGTACCTTACGGCGCAACTCTCTTGTTAAAAGAAGGCGCTGCTGTAAAGGCTGGTGCAAGTTTGGCAACATGGGATCCATTAACTCGTCCGATTATTTCTGAGTACGCTGGTATTGCACGCTTTGATAACGTTGAAGAAGGTGTAACCGTTGCTAAGCAAGTAGACGAAGTGACTGGTCTCTCCACGTTGGTGGTGATTGACGGTAAGCGTCGTTCTGCAGCAAGCAAAGGCGTTCGCCCAGTGATCAATTTGGTTGATGACAAGGGTAACGATGTCATGATCGCTGGAACCGATCACCCCGTAAACATTGGCCTCCAAGTGGGCGCTTTGATTACGGTGAAAGATGGTCAGAAGGTCGAAGTGGGCGAAGTATTGGCACGTATTCCAATCGAATCCCAGAAGACTCGCGACATTACCGGCGGTTTGCCTCGCGTTGCTGAATTGTTCGAAGCGCGTTCACCAAAAGATGCTGCTGTGTTGGCAAAAGTGACTGGAACTGTTTCCTTCGGTAAAGAAACTAAGGGTAAGCAGCGCTTGGTCATTACCGATATGGATGGTGAAGCCAATGAATTCTTGATTCCTAAAGAGAAGCAAGTGCTTGTTCACGACGGACAAGTGGTGAACAAGGGCGAGATGATTGTGGAAGGCCCAGCTGATCCACATGACATCTTGACTCTGAAGGGTATTGAAGAGTTGGCAATCTACATCGTTGATGAAGTGCAAGACGTATACCGTCTCCAAGGTGTGAAGATTAACGACAAGCACATTGAAGTGATCGTGCGTCAGATGTTGCGTCGTGTTCAGGTAACTGATCCAGGCGACACAACCTTCATTCCTGGTGAGCAAGTTGAGCGTTCTAAGCTTTATGACGAGAATGATCGCGTCATTGCTGAAGGTAAGCGCCCAGCTTCGTTCGATAACGTATTGCTTGGTATCACCAAAGCATCTTTGTCGACAGACAGTTTCATTTCAGCGGCTTCTTTCCAAGAAACCACCCGTGTATTGACCGAAGCCGCAATTATGGGCAAGACCGATACGCTCCGTGGTCTCAAGGAAAACGTCATTATTGGTCGTTTGATTCCTGCTGGTACTGGCTTGTCTTATCGCCGTGCACGCAAGGTCAGAGAGCAATTTGAGCGTGATCGCGCCCAAATGATTGCTGCCGAAGAAGAAGCTTTGGCTAACGCCCCTGTAGAAATTGAGGCGGAGGTCATAGCTCCTACTGGGGAGGCTGATCCAAGCTAATTTGGTCATTCTGGCCACAAATGGCCAGTTTTCCCCCATTTTGGTTGACGGGGGAGGCTGGCCAAGCTAGAATGCTGAGTTCTACTGATTCAGAAGAGGGTCTTTTTGACCTAGAAATTCTCTAAGTCATTGATTTTCTTGAAGAAAGCAACAAAGAAGTACTAACCGAGCTATTTTTATGCCAACAATTAATCAACTATTACGCAAGCCAAGAACAAGGCTTACCGTTAAAAGCAAGAGCCCTGCGCTGCAAAACAGCCCGCAGCGCCGTGGTGTATGCACCCGCGTGTACACAACCACTCCTAAAAAGCCTAACTCTGCGCTTCGTAAAGTAGCCAAAGTTCGCTTGACCAATGGTTTTGAAGTGATTTCATACATTGGCGGTGAAGGCCATAACCTCCAGGAACACTCTGTAGTGTTGATTCGTGGCGGTCGTGTAAAGGACTTGCCAGGTGTGCGTTATCACATCGTTCGCGGTTCTTTGGACTTGCAGGGCGTTAAAGATCGTAAGCAGGCCCGTTCTAAATACGGTGCTAAGCGCGCTAAGAAAGCTGCTTAATTTTTTTTGTAATTAAGCAGTTGCAGCACTAGTAGCAAGTCATTTTTGTCAGACTTTAAAGACAAGTAAGTGGCTGTTCCGTTTAAGAAATTTTCTTAAATAGTAGGACAGCCGGAGCGGGAGATTCAGGTGAATCACCCCTAACTGAACTGAAGGAGTAGTTATGCCACGTCGTCGTGAAGTTCCCAAACGGGAAATTTTGCCGGATCCAAAATTCGGCAATGTAGAAGTCGCTAAATTCATGAACGTCCTCATGTTGGACGGCAAGAAATCGGTTGCAGAGCGTATCGTTTACGGTGCCTTTGATCACATCGAGAAAAAAGCAAACAAAGAACCCCTCGAAATTTTTTCAACAGCCATGGGCAATGTAAAGCCAATGGTTGAAGTAAAGAGCCGCCGTGTTGGTGGCGCTAACTATCAAGTTCCTGTTGAAGTACGCCCATCACGCCGTTCTGCTTTGGCAATGCGCTGGTTGCGTGAAGCTGCTAAAAAGCGCGGCGAAAAGTCTATGGCTCAACGTTTGGCCAACGAATTATTGGAAGCTGCTGAAGGTCGTGGCGGCGCAATGAAGAAGCGTGAAGAAGTTCACCGTATGGCAGAAGCTAATAAAGCTTTCTCACATTTCCGCTTCTAATCGAATAGTTAAGAAAAGGCAAAAACAGTGGCACGTAAAACCCCCATCGACAGATATCGCAATATTGGTATCTCTGCGCATATTGACGCAGGCAAGACAACAACTACAGAACGCGTTTTGTTCTACACCGGTGTTAATCACAAGATTGGTGAAGTGCATGACGGCGCAGCTACCATGGACTGGATGGAGCAGGAGCAAGAGCGTGGTATCACGATTACTTCTGCTGCTACTACCGCCTTCTGGAAAGGCATGGCTGGCAACTATCAAGAGCACCGTATCAACATTATTGATACCCCAGGGCACGTTGACTTCACTATTGAAGTTGAACGTTCCATGCGCGTTCTTGATGGCGCCTGTATGGTCTATTGCGCGGTAGGTGGTGTACAGCCTCAGTCTGAAACAGTTTGGCGTCAAGCAAACAAGTATGGTGTTCCACGTTTAGCATTCGTAAACAAGATGGACCGTACTGGCGCGAACTTCTTCAAAGTTTACGAGCAGATGAAGGCGCGTTTGAAAGCGAATCCAATCTTGATTCAAATTCCTATCGGCGCTGAAGAAAATTTCCAAGGCGTTGTTGACTTGGTAAAGATGAAGGCGATCGTTTGGGACGACGCTTCACAAGGTACTAAATTTACCTACGAAGATATTCCTGCCGAGTTGCAAGCATCCGCTGAAGAGTGGCGCGAAAAAATGGTTGAAGCTGCTGCAGAGAGTTCAGAAGAATTAATGGACAAGTATCTCGGTGGCGAAGCGCTGACTGAAGAAGAGATCAAAAAAGCGTTGCGTACCCGCACAATTGCTGGCGAAATCGTTCCGATGTTGTGTGGCACAGCCTTTAAGAACAAGGGCGTTCAGGCAATGTTGGATGCCGTGATTGATTACTTGCCTTCACCAGTAGATATTCCGCCAGTCAAAGGCGAATTGGAAGATGGTAGCGAGACTGAGCGTAAAGCGGATGACAATGAGAAATTCTCTGCATTGGCATTTAAGATCATGACTGACCCATTCGTTGGTCAGCTCATCTTCTTCCGTGTTTACTCAGGTGTGATTAATTCAGGCGACACGATCTACAACCCAATTAAGGGCAAGAAAGAGCGTATTGGTCGTTTGTTGCAGATGCACGCTAACCAACGTGAAGAAATCAAAGAGGTTCGCGCAGGTGACATTGCTGCAGCAGTAGGTTTAAAAGATGCAACCACTGGCGAAACATTGTGCGATCCAGACAATATCGTGATTTTGGAGCGTATGGAGTTCCCAGAGCCCGTGATTTCTCAAGCAGTTGAGCCTAAGACTAAGGCTGACCAAGAGAAGATGGGTCTTGCATTGAACCGCTTGGCTCAAGAAGATCCTTCATTCCGCGTGAAGACTGACGAAGAGTCTGGCCAAACCATTATTTCCGGTATGGGCGAGCTCCACTTAGAAATTTTGGTTGATCGTATGAAGCGCGAGTTTGGCGTTGAGGCAACTGTTGGTAAGCCACAAGTTGCATATCGCGAAACTATTCGTAAGACATGTGACGAAGTTGAAGGTAAGTTCGTTAAACAGTCTGGTGGTCGCGGTCAGTATGGTCACGTTGTGTTGAAGCTTGAGCCACAAGAACCAGGTAAAGGCTTTGAATTCGTAGACGCAATTAAGGGCGGTGTTGTTCCACGTGAATACATCCCTGCAGTTGAAAAAGGCATTATTGAAACATTGAACTCCGGTGTGTTGGCTGGTTATCCAGTGGTTGATATCAAAGCAACCCTGTTCTTTGGTTCATACCATGATGTTGACTCCAACGAGAACGCATTTAAGATGGCGGGCTCTATGGCATTCAAAGATGGTATGCGCAGAGCAGCACCAGTATTACTTGAGCCAATGATGGCCGTTGAAGTTGAAACGCCAGAAGATTTCATGGGTAACGTGATGGGTGACCTGTCTTCACGTCGCGGCATTATGCAAGGTATGGATGACATTCCTGGCGGCGGCAAGATTGTGCGCGCAGAAGTTCCTCTCGCTGAGATGTTTGGTTACTCCACTGGCTTGCGTTCATTGACGCAAGGTCGTGCAACCTACACCATGGAATTTAAGCATTACGCAGAAGCACCGAAGAACGTAGCAGAGGCAGTTATGGCTGCTAAAGCGAAGTAATTTATCCACATTAATTTTGAAAATTGACTAGCTAAGAAGGCAGACAAAAATGGCAAAAGAAAAGTTCGAGCGGACAAAACCGCACGTAAACGTAGGCACCATCGGTCACGTTGACCACGGTAAAACCACATTGAC
>NZ_JAHBAK020000072.1 GCF_018500155.2 Polynucleobacter sp. | reverse complement strand
GGCGGTGGATTCCGCGGTTTCTGCTGGGGTAGATGCTGTTGGCTTTGTTTTTTACCCTCCTAGCGTACGGTCTGTCAGTCCCAATATCGCTGCCCAGCTTATTTCTAGGCTACCAGCCGGGGTCGATGCGGTTGGATTGGTGGTCAATGCCACTGATGAAGAGTTTATGGCTATACGCGCTGCTGCTTCGATCACACTATGGCAGTTTCACGGAGACGAGACCCCCCAGCGTTGCGCCCAATTGGCCCAAGGGGACCCTTGGATAAAGGCGGCCCGCATTGGAGCTGGCTTCGCATTTGACGAATTTTCCCTACAATATAGGGACGCAAACGCTTTCCTACTAGACGCTCTTGTAGAGGGTTATGGTGGTGGGGGCGTTCCTTTTGATTGGCAAGGAATTCCACAGACATGGGTAAGCGAAAACGCGCCTCGGGTCGTTTTGAGTGGTGGATTGAACACGCACAACGTGGGCGAGGCGATTGCTCGTCTGCATCCTTGCGCAGTTGACGTCAGCAGTGGCGTAGAAAGCAGCAGGGGTATTAAAGATCCTGCGCTCATGGCTGATTTTGTGAAAGCAGTGCGCGCAGCTGATGCGAAAGCATCTTCCCAATAATTTGCTGTAGTTAAATCAAAAGAGGTAGCTATGTACGACAAGCCAGATGCACGAGGACATTTCGGTCCTTACGGTGGCGTGTTTGTTTCTGAGACATTGATGTACGCATTAGATGAGCTCAAAGAAGCATATGCAAAATATCAGCACGATCCAGAGTTTATAGAAGAGTTCCATTACGAGCTAAAGCATTTTGTAGGCAGACCTTCGCCGATCTATCATGCAAAACGCTGGAGTGAAATGTTGGGCGGAGCCCAGATTTATCTCAAACGTGAGGACCTTAACCATACTGGTGCACATAAGATCAATAATGTGATTGGCCAGGCAATGTTGGCTAAGCGAATGGGCAAGCCGCGCATTATTGCTGAGACAGGGGCTGGGCAGCATGGTGTAGCAACAGCAACTATTTGCGCACGTTTTGGTTTGGACTGCACTGTATATCAAGGTGCAGTGGATGTTGCGCGCCAAGCGCAGAATGTATTTCGGATGAAGCTTTTGGGTGCAAAAGTGGTTCCTGTTGAGTCGGGAACCAAAACCTTAAAAGATGCATTGAATGAGGCCATGCGCGATTGGGTAACCAACGTCGACAATACTTTTTACATCATTGGTACTGTAGCGGGACCGCATCCATATCCCATGATGGTAAGAGATTTTCAGAGTGTGATTGGTGAAGAGTGTAAGGTTCAAATGCCAGAAATGACAGGCAATCAACCGGATTACGTGCTTGCTTGTGTTGGTGGTGGATCAAACGCGATGGGTATTTTTTATCCCTACATAGACTTACCTAACGTCAAACTCATAGGAGTTGAAGCGGCGGGTCATGGCTTGGGAAGTGGTTTGCATTCAGCAGCCCTCTGCGTTGGAAAGCCAGGGGTATTGCATGGCAACCGAACCTATCTCTTGCAAGATGAGAATGGCCAAATTTCTGAAACCCATTCTGTATCTGCTGGTATGGACTATCCAGGGGTTGGTCCTGAGCATGCCTGGTTAAAAGATTCTGGTCGTGCTGACTATGTTGCCATCACCGACGAAGAAGCGCTGCAGGCCTTCCATGATTGTTGCCGGATTGAAGGCATTATTCCTGCGCTCGAGTCGTCTCACGCTATCGCTCAGGCTTGTAAATTGGCCAAGACCTTGCCAAAGGACAAAACTATTTTGGTCAATCTATCCGGTCGCGGTGATAAGGATATGCATACCGTCGCTCAAGCTACTGGATCTGAAGGTTAAAAGAATAAGAACGTATGTCAAAAATTACTGCACTCTTTAAAGAGCTAAAAGTATCTGGTAAGAAGGGTTTGATTCCTTTTATTACTGCAGGTGATCCAGATCCCTCGATGACTGTAGAACTCATGCACGCATTAGTGCGTGGTGGATCCAGTGTGATTGAGTTGGGCGTACCATTTTCTGATCCAATGGCGGACGGTCCAGTGATACAGCGATCATCTGAACGTGCGCTTACACACGGTGTAACTTTGCACTCTTGCTTGGAGATGGTAAAAGAGTTTCGCAAGAAAGACGCGAACACTCCTATTGTATTGATGGGTTATGCCAATCCAGTAGAGCAAATGGGTGCTGAGCGTTTTGCATCAGAAGCAAAAGCTGCTGGGGTAGATGGTGTATTAGTGGTTGATTACCCGCCAGAAGAATGTGTTGATTTTGCAGCGCGCATGCGTGTTGCGGGCATTGATCCCATTTTCTTATTGGCGCCAACCTCGTCTCACGAGCGCATTAAAGAAGCAGCCAAAATTGCTTCTGGATATATTTATTACGTATCCATGCGGGGGGTTACCGGAGCATCTCATCTCAATACTCAGGATGTGGCCAGTATCATTCCAAAAATTCGTGAGGAAACCGATATTCCGATAGCCGTAGGCTTTGGTATTAGCGATGCCGCCAGTGCAAAAGCTGTCTCAAATAGCGCGGATGCCGTGGTCATTGGTAGTCGCATTATTCGCCTTTTAGAGGATGCGCCCCCAGGCCAGGCAGTACAATCTCTAGAAACCTTCATTCGCGAGATTCGTGACGCATTGGATAGTGAAAACCCATGAGCTGGATTGATAAATTACTTCCTCCCCAAATTCAACACACTGATCCTGCAAATCGCAAATCGGTACCGGAAGGATTGTGGGTAAAGTGTCCTGGATGTGAAACTGTTCTCTACAGTACTGACATTGAAGCGAACCTCTCGGTATGCCCTAAATGTAGTCATCATATGCGCATCGGTGCGCGGCAACGTTTAGAAAATTTGCTTGATGATAAGGGTCGTTATGAAATCGGTGCTGATATTTATCCCACAGACCCACTGAAGTTTAAAGATTCCAAAAAATATCCCGATCGTATTAAAGAGGCGAATGATGTATCCGGCGAAACGGAAGCGCTCATCGCCATGGGTGGAAAAATTGAGAGCATCCCTGTAGTTGCTGCCTGTTTTGAGTTTCAGTATATGGGTGGCTCTATGGGCTCTGTTGTTGGTGAGCGTTTTGCACGAGCAGTACAAGAAGCGATCAATAAAAAATGTGCATTTATTTGTGTTACCGCCACTGGTGGAGCGCGCATGCAAGAGAGTTTGCTGTCATTATTCCAAATGGCAAAGACAAACTCCATGTTGACTTTGTTGTCTAAAAAAGGATTGCCTTACATTAGCGTGCTCACTGACCCAACAATGGGCGGTATTTCAGCCAGTTTTGCCTTTATGGGCGATGTTGTCATGGCTGAACCAAAAGCTTTGATTGGTTTTGCAGGCCCACGTGTTATTGAACAAACTGTTCGCGAAAAATTGCCTGAGGGATTTCAGCGAGCAGAGTTTTTAATGCAAAAGGGCGGTATCGACATGATTGTCGATCGTCGCCAGATGCGCGCTGAAATCGCCCGCTTGCTAGCTTTACTGCAAAAACTTCCAGAGCCTTCCATCTCTGGTAGTGCAGCTGTTTAAGCGCTTGACTACAGCACATCCAACCCCAATTCTTTTTTCAAGCCTAGAGGCTTGGCTCAGTCATCTCGAAACTGCGCATCCTGTCGGAATTGATATGGGGTTGGAGCGCATCAATCGTGTGAAGGCTGCGCTAGATCTGCATTTTGATTGTCCGGTGATTACTGTTGCAGGAACCAACGGTAAAGGCTCAACCTGTGCTTACTTAGAAAGTATCTTGCTGTCTTCTGGATACCGTGTAGGCTGTCACACTTCCCCACATTTACTTACGTTTAATGAGCGCGCTCGCATCAATGGAGAGGAAGTGAGAGATGCATTGTTGCTCGAGCATTTTACGGCGGTTGAAAAAGCGCGTGTGAGCTTAATAAATCCGCCAACGCTGACTTATTTTGAGTTCACTACGTTGGCTATCATGCATTTATTTGCCAAGGCGAATTTGGATGCAGTCATATTGGAAGTAGGCATGGGTGGTCGTTTGGATGCTGTGAATATTGTTGACGCGGATTGTGCGATCGTCACAAGCATTGACATTGATCATGCCGATTTTTTAGGTGGAACGCGTGAGGCAATAGGTTTAGAAAAGGCTGGCATATTTCGCCCCGGTCATATTGCGGTGTGCGGAGATCCTGTGCCACCGAAAACTCTTATTGATTACGCAGAAAAGCTAGGGTGTGATCTTTGGTTACAAGGTCGCGATTACAACTTTCAGGGTGATAAGCAGCAATGGGGATGGGCTGGCAGAGGTAAGCGTTTCAGTGGTTTAGGTTACCCAGCTTTGCGCGGCGCCAATCAAATACTCAATGCCTCGGCTGTTATTGCCGCATTAATGGCATTACATCAGCGCTTACCGGTGAGCGCACAAGATATTCGTAATGGTTTTGCTTTAGTGGAATTGCCGGGTCGATTTCAAGTGCTACCTGGACAACCTACAGTAGTGCTGGATGTTGCCCATAATCCCCATGCCGCTGCAACCTTGGGACAAAGCTTGGATAAGATGGGGTATCACCCATACACTTACGCCATTTTTGGGGCGATGGCGGATAAGGATATAGAAGGGGTGATTAAACCCCTGTTAAATGTTGTCGATTTTTGGTTTTGCACCAATCTTCCCACCCCTAGGGCTGCTTCAGCCCAATTTTTAGCTCAGACCCTAGAATCCATGGGTGTGAAGCCTAAAAATGGGGCGGATGGGGGTATCGAAATCTTTGAAAATCCCGCTTCTGCGTATCAAAAAGCGCTTTCTCAGGCTGGAGAGGGTGATAGAATTGTGACCTTCGGATCCTTCTATACCGTTGCAGGCGTAATGGCTTATCGAAACAACCAGGCGCATTGATCCATGATTCGTTTACCGAGCTTTTTTAAGCGAAAAACACATGCTGATGACCTTGATAGGGGTTCAGTAGGGCGTAATACCGCTAAGCGGACTGCTCCGCGCGCGTTTCAGCGTGCCGCAGAAGCAGAAGAGCTTGCCCTCACCGAAGATCCAGAGCAGCAACGTGCCCGTCATCGCTTGATCGGGGCAGCTGTTTTGGTATTAATTGCGGTTGTAGGTTTGCCACGCATTCTGGATAGCAGGCCCAAAACTGCCCCAAATGACATCGCTGTCAATATCGTCACAAGCTTGCCGATTCCTGGGGCAGAGACAAAGCCCGCTGAAACAAAAGTGGAATCTAAACCAGAAGAAAAATCCAAGACAGAGTCTGAGTCATCTAAGCAAGTTACTGCTGTACCAGCCCCAGCACCTGATGCTAAGTCAGATGTAAAGGCTGAGGTTAAGTCAGCTTCGCCTAATACGCCAGCACCAACCAAAAGTTCTAGTCTAGGTCTAGCTGCAGGTGAGGAGGTAGTTGCTCCACAATCTAACGCAAAGCCAAAAGTAGAAGACCCTAATAAAGCTGCGGCTGTAAATACTCCTCCTGCAAGTTCAGGAAAGTTTGTGATTCAAATTGGCGCTTTTGCTTCTGAGAGTAATGTGAATGCATTGGTGGCTAGGCTCAAGAGTCAGAAAATACCAAGCTATGTTTTAAATAAAGCAGGTACTGACGGTAGCAAAATGTTTTTAGTCCGTGCTGGTCCATATACCGATAAGGATGCAGCAGAAGCGGCCGAGAAGAAAATTAAGGCTATGGGGCTTACTCCCAGAATAGTCGAGACTGGTAAGCAGTAATGGAATATTTATCCACCTTAAAGTTAACGTCGGTGGATTACTTCACCCTAGTTATCCTGCTCATCTCTGGTCTTGTGGGGATCTCACGGGGCTTATTTAAAGAAGTACTTGCGCTTGCCTCCTGGTTCATTGCTGCATGGGTTGCTTACCATTACAGCAACTATCTCTCTACAGAGTGGCTCTCCACTTTTCATTTGGATGAACTTCTTAGTCTTGGTCTAAGTTGGTTAATTTTGTTTATTCTGACTTTGATTGTCTGTAATTTATTTGGCGGGGTTGTGCAAAAGATTATTCTGTCAGCGGGCTTAAGCTTGACGGATCGATTCTTGGGTTTAGTGTTTGGTTTTTTGCGAGGCGGCTTAATTGTGGTGGTGCTTGCTACACTCGCTGCTTTAACTCCTATACCGCAAAGCATGGCATGGAAAAATGCAATTACTAGACCAGCCATCGATGTGGCTACAGGTTTAATTAAAGGCTGGCTCCCAGCAGATTGGGCAAAGCAATTAAGTGATGCTATGCCTAAAGTTACACCGGTTATTCCAACTATTACTCCTAAATTAACAATAGGAATCTAGAGATATGTGCGGCGTCGTCGGAACCGTTTCCCACTCACCAGTTAATCAACTTCTCTATGATGCGTTGTTGCTGTTGCAACACCGCGGTCAGGATGCTGCCGGTATAGCTACCATGAATGGCAATTCATTCACCATGCATAAAGCCAATGGTCTGGTGCGAGATGTTTTTAGGACACGCAATATGCGTAGTCTTGTGGGCAATGCTGGTATCGGTCAAGTGCGCTATCCAACGGCCGGCTCTGCAAGCAGCGAAGAAGAGGCGCAACCTTTTTATGTGAGTGCACCATACGGCATTATTTTGGCTCACAACGGTAATCTCACCAATGCAGCAAGTCTACGTGTAGAAATGGCTTATCGTGATCGTCGTCATATCAACACTAGCTCAGATACAGAAGTATTACTAAACGTTCTCGCAGACGAGTTGCAAAAAGAAACCAATAGCGCCGCTTTAGATGAAAGCGCAATGTTTAATGCTGTGACCGGTGTAGCTAGTCGTGTCAAGGGCTCCTATGCAGTGGTTTCCTTAATTGCAGGCTATGGTTTATTAGCATTTCGTGATCCATTTGGTATTCGCCCTTTATGTATTGGTCGTATTGATACACCACAGGGGCCTGAATGGATGGTGGCTTCGGAATCTGTTGCGCTAGAAGGTCTTGGTTTTACCTTCGTGCGAGATGTGAATCCTGGCGAAGCGATTTATATCGATATAGATGGTAATTTTTATGCACGTCAATGCGTTCCAAACGCTGTGCTTACCCCATGTATTTTTGAATATGTTTACATGGCGCGTCCAGACTCCACAATTGATGGCGTCACTGTCTATAACGTGCGGATGCGTATGGGGGATTACTTAGCGGAGAAGATTCGCAAGGAAACGAATGTTGCAGAAATTGATGTGGTGATGCCGATTCCTGATTCGAGCCGTCCCGCAGCAATGCAGGTAGCAAAGAATTTAGGCGTTGATTATCGCGAAGGCTTCTTTAAGAATCGCTACATTGGTCGTACCTTCATCATGCCAGGTCAAGCGGTTCGTAAAAAGTCTGTCCGCCAAAAACTGAATGCAATGCGTGTTGAATTCAAAGACAAGACTATTCTGATTGTCGATGACTCTATTGTGCGGGGTACAACCTCATTTGAGATCGTGCAGATGGCGCGGGAGTCAGGTGCCAAGAAAGTCATTTTTGCATCGGCTGCCCCTCCAGTGCGCTATCCAAACGTATACGGTATCGATATGCCTACGCGCAGTGAATTGGTTGCCTACGGTCGCACGGATGAAGAAATTAACAAGATGATTGGTGCTGATCAATTGATTTATCAAAGCGTTGAAGATATGAAGCAGGCGGTTAGGGACATTAATCCCAATATTCAAAACTTCGAAGCCTCCTGTTTTGATGGGCATTACATCACGGGTGACATCAACGATTCCTATTTAGATGCACTTGAGGCGCAGCGCAACTCCTCCGCGGCGAAGGCTGATCGTCAGAGGGACTCCAGTGACTTTGCCCGTTCGCAATTGCATCTGCATTTGGCAACTGAAGACTAAAAAGCGACAGGAATTTGCCTCAAGGGAGGCAAATCGGCAATTCAATGTCAAAATAGCGGTATGAAGAGTAAAACTACCCGCAAAAAGCCAGATTTTTCAAAACTCGCACTCGAATCCATCGCGGTTCGTGCTGGCACTCGTCGTACAGCAGAATATCAAGAGCATTCAGAAGCGATGTTCCTTACCTCCAGCTTCTGCTTTGATAGTGCAGAGTTGGCGGCTGACGGTTTCGCTCATGCAGATCAAGGATTTATATATTCTCGCTTTACCAATCCAACGGTAAGTATGTTTCAAGATCGCTTAGCTGCGCTTGAGGGTGGTGAATCATGTATTGCTACGGCCTCTGGTATGTCCGCCATTCTGACAATGGCAATGGCGCATCTGCAGGCAGGAGATCATGTCGTTTGTTCGCGCTCAGTATTTGGTGCAACGATCCAGTTGTTCACCAATATCCTTGGCCGCTTTGGAATTACGACCACTTACGTAGATTTGACCGATACTAAATCATGGCAATCTGCAGTTCAGTCAAACACCAAACTCTTTTATTTAGAGACGCCATCTAATCCACTGACAGAAATTGCTGATATCAAAGCCATCTCTAAAATTGCTAAGAAAGCCGGTGCTTTATTTGCAGTAGACAATTGCTTTTGTACACCTGCATTACAGAAGCCGCTTGCTCTTGGGGCAGACGTGGTAATTCATTCAGCAACCAAATATCTAGATGGACAAGGGCGAGTCGTTGGCGGAGCTATTGTGGGTAGTCATGATTTTGTCATGGGCAAAGTCTTTCCTTATGTGCGAACTGCCGGTCCAACACTTTCTGCATTTAATGCCTGGGTTTTTCTAAAAGGCCTTGAAACACTAGAGTTGCGGATGAAACAGCAAAGCCAGAATGCACTTGCATTGGCGCAATGGTTGGAAAAGCAATCTGGTGTTGAGCGTGTATACCACCCAGGCCTCAAGTCACACCCTCAACACGCATTAGCAATGCGTCAGCAAAAAGAGGGCGGGGCAATTGTGTCTTTTGTCCTTAAGGGAGGAAAGAAGGCTGCCTTTAAATTAATCAATCAAACCAAGCTTTGCTCAATTACAGCAAATCTTGGTGATACCCGTACAACCATTACACATCCCGCAACCACCACCCATTGTCGTGTCAGCGCAGAGGCACGTAAAGCGGCTGGAATTTCAGATGGATTGGTCCGCATTGCTGTTGGACTCGAAAATATCAACGATCTTAAAAATGATTTAGTCGGTGGCCTCAAAAAATAAACAAGTACATATCGATAGCGCAATGAGCTTTAAGGATGCCACTCAGTTTTGGAATGAGCGCTTTGATCAGGAAGAGTTCATCTTTGGGAAAGAGCCCAATGAATACCTGGTTGAAAAAGCACGTCAGCACTTAAAGGTCAACGACAAAGTACTTTGCATTGCAGATGGTGAGGGGCGTAATGGCGTCTGGCTAGCAAAACAAGGCATGCATGTTGTCGGGTTTGATGCTTCAGATATTGCGTTAGCAAAAGCAAAGAAATTTGCGCAAGAGAACCATGTGCAGGTTGATTATTCATTCTCAGATACCGATAGTTTTGATTGGCAAGTAAATGAATACGATGCTGTAGTTGGTATTTTTATTCAGTTCGCAGATCCTGCAATGCGCGAGCGAATTTTTCGCCAAACTTATCAAACGCTTAAGCCAGGCGGTATCTTTATTTTGCAAGGCTACACCCCAAAGCAACTCGAATATAAAACGGGTGGCCCTTCGCTGATTGAGCACCTCTATACCGAGGATTTGATACGCGATTTAGCAAAGGATTTCACCATCCTAGAGTTGACATCCTACGAGAAGGAATTGTCTGAAGGTCCTAGACATACGGGGATGTCGGCTATATTGGGTTTAGTTGCACGCAAATGAATAATTACTTGATGGATGGTAATTATGAAGACGATTGACATCAAGAGCGCTTGGCAGGGCAACAGTGATTGCAATACCTGTTCGATTCGCAGTTCAGTATTATTCGCTGAGTTAAATGAGGATGATTTTTCAAAAATCCATAGCCCGATAGATGATCTCCACTACGAGGCAAATTCTGCGATCTATCATCAGGGGGATTTTGCAGAGTTCCTCTATACCTTACGTGAAGGTTATATCAAGCTTTTGCATCTCAATACGGATGGGTCCAGCAGAATAGTGCGACTGGTGATGCCAGGGGACTTATTTGGAATGGAGGCGTTATTGGGGGATCGCTATACACATTCAGCTAGTGCTTTATCAAACGTTCATCTTTGTCGATTGCCTAAAGCGCTTATTTCTCAGCTGGGAGAGGAGTCCCCACGATTGCATCGTCAAATGGTAAAGAAATGGGGGGAAGCTCTAGCGCAATCCGAGTCTTGGTTTGCTGAGCTCAACACCGGAAGAATTGAAGTAAGACTTGCTCGTTTTTTTCTGAGAGTTGCAAAAATATCCGGTTCGATGGCCATCGCTCCTCTTTTTAAGAGAGAAGATATGGGGCTGATGATGGATGTTAAATTTGAAACAATAAGTAGAGCCTTGGCGTCTATGGCTGAACAAGGCCTTATTTCCAATATTAGTCGTCTCAGTATCCAAATTCCGAACATAGAAAAATTAAAATATTTTTCTCAATTCGGCAATTAGATTGGATCAAATAAAAAAGACTGCCGCAGCAGTCTTTTGAATACCGGATTTCGGTAAAAAATTTTTTGATTATGCCTTTTTGGCGTATGCAGAGCACCAACCTTTACCCGCCACTTTTTTCGTTCCAAATAAAGAGCATCCACCAGTAGCATCGCCAACCTTGCCTTGGAATAGTGCGCAGTTATCACATTCTTGTCCAGCGGCATATTTTGGATACTTTGCTTTATCTACTTTTGAGGCATCAGCTTTGTAGCCCAATGCAGCAGCTTGAGGATCGGTTTCGGCAACCATTGCTTGAGCCTGTACTTTGCCGTTTAAGGCTAAAGTGCAAGCGCCTGCAGCTGACAAAATCATGAATTGGCGACGACTATTTTTCATTTGAACTCCAAAATTAAGTATAAAAAGCGGTAATTACTTCCTAGGGTGCATATTAAAGATGATAACTACACCAACAATAGGGGTTTATATGTATTAAGTTTTACTGCGTATGCAGTCACACTGCTGTTTTATGCATAAATGCGTATATAAGCATTTAAATCATAACTTTCATATCAAAATATCTCCAAGGAATTTATGAATAAATTATTAGCGTTTGGTCTCATGTTGTTTTCAGGTCTTGTCGTTGCGCAAACTCCAGCACCCGAATTGCTGCAAATCATCGATAAGTCCACTAAATATGTTGTGAATACACCTAAAGGCCCCATTGAAATTACGCGCGTGATGACTCCATGTGCCAAAAATAAGGGCTGGTTGCAGCCATTGATTCCAATTAAAGGCGTTGTCCCTGTAGATGAAATTGATGTTTTAAACGCACTAAACGATAAAGATTCAATCGTAGTCGATATGCGTGTTGTTGATGATCGAGTGAAAGGCACTATACCGGGTTCAATTGGTATTCCCTACACTGAAGTTGCCATGCGTATGGATGAGTTAGGTTGCAAGAAGCCTGCTGCGGGTTCTACTCAATGGGATTGTTCTAAAGCGAAAAAAGTTTATGCATTTTGCAATGGCCCAGTATGTCCGCAAAGTCCGATGGCTATGGCAGCAATGACGCGCGATGGATTTCCTGCAACAAAGATCTATTACTATCGCGGCGGTATGTTGGATTGGGATGCGTTGGGTTTGACTACTGTTAAGGGTGAGTTCTAATTCGTTAGCTATTTAACTTCTTAAAGTGAAAAGGGAGCTAATGCTCCCTTTTTTGATGCTTGTTAGCTTGTTGTTCAAGCGCCTTTATCTAAAACAGGTTTCAAGCGTTTCATATTCTCAAATAATGGCTGAAATGGGCCATACTTGTGTTGTTCAGCAGGCGCTCCATCCACGTAAGGGGGGAATGCTGCATCCACGGGCTTATTCCAGCGCGCTGGAAAATCTTTATCAAGATTTGCCTTTATTGGCCGCGGTTTACTAAGGATGTAACCAGCGACATCATATGACTGATCGTCCGTTAGCTGGGCTTGGCCATGTGATGCACCAAGAGGCATATTAGTTTTGATAAATGATGCGGCTGTTAAGAGGCGGTTCATGCCAGCCCCATTATTAAATGTATCTTTTCCCCATAGCGGTGGGAATGTATATCCTTTGGCCTCTCCTGGCTTGCCATTTCGTAATCCAGCACCATCTTGGCCATGGCAGACTGCACATTTTTCTGCGTAGACTTTCTCACCCGCAACAATATCTGATGCCCGATCTGGCGGGGTAAATTTCGGAAGCCCTTGACCTTCAACGCTACTTCCTACTGGAACCCCTTTAGATAAGAAATGAATATATGTTGCAAAGGCCTTCATTTCTTTTCCATCAAATAGAAGGGCCTTGCCATTCATGCTGCGCTCCATACAGCCGTTTACGCGCTCTTCGATCGTGCTAACCTCGTTTTCGCGCCCTCTATATTGAGGAAATGTGGCCTGCGCTCCGACCCAAGGCATGGCGAATTTTTTGGTTGCCGCTTCTTGATGGCAATTGGTGCAGGCAAGATTATTACCTGCGTAGCGCATTTTTTTATCTGCAACTTCTGGTCCAATGACCTCATAGGTTTTTTCAGATAAATGTTTCCCGTAGCGCACAAGACGACCATAGTGGTCATTTGGAAGGCTATCAACGTCATATTTTTTGCTGACTTCCTCTGATTGTGCTGCTGCCAAAAGAGGGGCCGATAGAGCTGCGATTAAAAGCGTTTGAAATTTCATTGCAATCCTAAAAAAGATGTATCACCAGAAACATTCTAGAGACAGTGTTTTTTAGGTTCATGATCTAAATCAAAGATGGAGAGCCCCTTTGACTTAGATCAATTTCATTATTGAATCCCTTGTTAAGACTCTTGACTTTAATAATTTTTAATATATTATATAAATAGATATATTATTAGCATCTTAACTGAGGTCGATGAATGGAAATCAAAAAAGAGCAAAGTAAGCCGGCTCCTTATATGAATCCTCTCTTAGCGGGAATTCTGCTTGGTATTGTGTTGTTGGCTACATTTGTAGTTACGGGGCATGGGTTGGGCGCAACGGGTTTTACGACTCGTTTAACCGCATGGATAGGAATGCATGTTGCACCTATTGCCACCAATGCAAATGATTATCTTGGTGGCATGGTGGAGGAGGGCAAGCCATTAGAGGCATGGATTACCTGGCAGGTAATTGGAGTTGCTCTGGGGGCTTTAATTTCAGCCTACTTGGCCAAGAGAGTCCATTTTCAAATGGATGGAAGAAAGTATTTAGGCGGGGCTAAGCGACCTTTGACTGCTTTGCTTGGAGGAATTCTGGCTGGTTTCGGTGCGCGGATTGCTGCTGGCTGTACTAGTGGTTTGGGACTATCTGGTGCCGCGGTTCTCAGTTTGGCTGGATTCACTTTTCTCGGCACATTTTTTGCGGTCGGTCTATTAGCTAGCCGCCTGTTAAAAGAGGAGAAATAATATGAGCGATATTCTCTCTGGACTTATCTTGGGGGCTTCATTTGGTTTTGTTTTGGAACGAGCAGGATTTGGCAATCCAAATAAATTGACCGGCCAATTTCGTTTATCAGACTGGTCTGTATTCAAGGTGATGTTTACTGCGATTGTCTTTGCCGCAGTAGGACTTTTAATTCTTGAGTACTTTGGAGTTGTTCAGGCGGAAAGTCTTTTTGTGCCTCCGGCATTTCTGGGGGCTGCAGCGCTCGGTGGTGCATTTGTTGGCGCAGGTTTTGCTATTGGAGGCTATTGTCCAGGTACCTCAGTAGTTGGATTCATGTCGGGTCGCATCGATGCAGCAATTTTCTTAATCGGTTTATTGTTGGGAACAATCCTTTTTGCAGCGATTTATCCAAGCGTTGAATTCTTGACGCTACTTGGTGAATACGGCGCCGCAGATACCTTGGGTGATGCATTTCACATTTCAAGCCTATCGATTGATATTGGCTTGGTTGTTGCTGCGATTGGTGTATTTGTTTTGGGATCGTGGATGGAAAAGAAATCCAAAGGTCCTGTTGGCTCACAAGTTTAACTTTTGAAAAGGATATCTATGTCAAAAAAATCTACAGTTGCTGCATTAGCTCTGGCTCTAGCAGGATTGTCTGCAGCCCCATTGGCTCAGTCTGCTGAAACTCCTGTCAATCCAACCAGTGCTGAGCAAAAAAACCCTTGCGGTCCAAAAAAGGAGTCAGCAAATCCGTGCGGCCCTGCGAAGAAAAAAGCTGCAAATCCATGCGGCCCTAAAAAGCGTAAGGCTGCGGAGTAGCTCTAAATGTTGACTCAATCCAATCAATGGCTAGCTGCTCAAGAGTTGGCAAGCATTCAGATGAGGTATGCCGAAACTGGGCGCACTCTGAATGAGGCGGTTTTGTGCGGCGCCAAAGATTTTATTGAATGGCAGCATTATCCTAACAATGACTTATTAGATGAGCGCACTGGATATGAATTTTATTACCACGCTCATTCTGCTGATGAAATGCTACCAGGCGAACATGGTCATTTTCATGTCACTAAACGCAACAAGGATAGCTTTCATCACCTCTTAGGCATTGCATTAGATCAAAAGGGATTGCCGGTTCGACTCTTTACCACTAATCAATGGGTTACTGGTGAAGAGATTGTTGATGCAAGAGAAGTCTTGCAGTCGGTTAAAAACTTTGAAATGACGGTGATGGGGCGTTTAGCCCCCATCAGTAAGTGGATTGGTGCTTTGATGAGCTTATTTTATCCAGAAATTGAGGCGCTGCTTTTGGAGCGTGATAAGAGAATTCTTGAGCTAATGGAAAGCACAGGCAGTAAAGATCTAGCATTAAATTCTAGATCGCATCATGTGCTAACTGAATGCGGAATTGATTTGATTGCTCGTCTTTCAGAAAATTTATTAGCTGTAAATTCATAAAGGGGTAAGTATGAAAAAGATTCAATGGTCATTAGCCTTCGTGTTATCAGGTTTGGTAGGCTTAGTGCAGGCCGTGACATTACCAGGTCCTGTGGTTAGTGCTGACTGGCTCGCTGCCAATCAATCAGAGGTACAAATTCTTGAGGTCAGGGGTGATGTTGCTAGCTATGTGCGTAGCCCTGAATTTGAGGTTGACAAGAAAACCGGCAAGAAGATTCTTGTTGAAGTTGGTGGCCATATCGCTGACTCTACATTGCTAGACTTTAAAAAAGTTAGAGCTGATCGAATGATTGATGGAAAAAAGATCAAATATCTGATTCCAGAAAAGAGTGATTTTGAAAAAATTATTCAATCCGTAGGATTAAATTCCGATAAGCCAATCATTCTTGTTCCTGTTGGGTTGGATATTTCTGATGTAGACGAGGCATTAAGAGCTTATTGGCAATTTAAGGTTTACGGGGAAGACAATATTGCTGTTTTGGATGGCGGAATGGCTGGTTGGCTTTCTGAAGGTCGCGATTTTGTTGTTACTCCATCGACTAAGAGCGGTGGGAATTGGGTTGCCAAGGGTGAGCGTAAAGAATTGATTGCTAGCTCAGATCAGGTCGCTGCGGCATCAAAGAACGGTAAAGTCAGTTTGATAGATGCTCGACAACCAGCGCAGTTTTATGGTCTTACCAAGCGTGATTATGTTGGCGCATATGGCCATATAGCAGGGGCAAAAGAATTGGCTCCTGAGTTATTGGCTAAGACGTCTAAGGGCGCGCTGTACTTTTGGGACAAAAATACTTACAACGCCCTGTTGTCGGCTAACGGCATTAATCCAAAGTCACCAGCTATTAGTTATTGCAATAGCGGCCACTTGGCAGCCGGCGGCTGGTTCGTGATGTCAGAATTAGTAGGAAATAAGTCAACTAAGTTGTATGACGGCTCGCTTTACCTATGGACTCTAGAGGGTCGACCCTTGGTGGGCGTGCCTTTAAATTAAGGAGCAAGACATGCCGGCTGTGAAAGACAAAATTAATTTAGAGCAGATGTATTCATCTGCAGATGATGCCTGCAGGCTCATGAAAGTGCTCGCAAATCGTGACCGCATGATGTTGTTATGCCAAATCAGCCAAAGGGAGATGTGTGTTGGCGAACTTGAAGAGTCATTAGATATACATCAACCAACTTTGTCTCAGCAGCTGACTGTTCTTAGGAATGAAGAGCTGGTTGAAACTCGTAGAGAGGGTAAGCAAATTTATTACTCACTTTCAAACAGGGTAGTTTTAGATGTTATGAAAGTGCTTTATCAGAATTATTGTGGTCATTAAAAAGGAGTTTTATTATGAAATGCAATGTTGGCGGTGTTGATCGTATGTTACGTATGTTGGTTGGAGTAGTGCTGATTGGATTGGCTGCAACTGGATCTATTGGTGTTTGGGGTTGGATTGGAGTGGTTCCACTTGCGACGGGTTTATTTAGATTTTGCCCAGCCTATCCAGTTTTAGGTATTAATACTTGTGGTAATGATTCATCATGTGGCGGCGGCGGTTGCTGCAAGTAATTTAAATAAACAAGGCAATACAGAGCAGGGCGGCATATAGATGGACGCTCACTATGTTGTGAATAATTAGCGTTTTTAATTTTTCTCTTGATAGTGCAGCGTCATTTATTTGCCTAGCGCATCTTAGAAATGCTGGCATCAATACCGCTGTAATGAGACTGATTTTGGGTGCAGAAAAATAAAAAACTGCGCTTAATTGACTCAGATAAGCAGCCAACCAAATGCAGGTATACCAATACTGAAGACCTTTTTTGGAGTACCTTGTGGCTAGGGTAAGCTTATTTGCAGTCAAATCTGCACGTATATCCGGAATTTGATTTATGAGCAGTATGTTCGATACCATAAGGCCATATGCAAGCCCCAATAGGATTGCTTCCATTTCAAATTGATGGGTTTCTAGCGCTGCAAAACCAATGACAATTAATGACCACGCTATAGCAATCGCAATTTCCCCAAAAATTCCTTTTGACATGAGCTCTAAGGGTGGTGCCGAGTATGCCCAGCCAATAAAAATCCCCATGAGTCCAATGGGCATCAATAACCAAGTGGTTTCATAGCAAACATATAAGCCAATTGAGATGCAAATGAGTGCTAAGACTGCAGCAAAATAAAAAATTGACTGGGGGCTAAGAGTCTGATTCTGAATGAAACGACTGCCCCCTGTAAACGGACCAATACGATCTATATTCAATGCATCGCTGCCATTGATGTGATCAAAATAATCGTTCATCACATTTGCGGCAGCGTGAACTGTAATTGCTACCATGATAGATAAGGCCTGAATATGCCAAGATGCTTGATGAGAATCGGGCGATGCAGTGCCAATCAAGCAACCCAAGATGGTGATTAGTAAAAACGATGGACGTGTTGCTTGAAATAGATTTTTAATTATGACCATATGGGTTGGTTCCGAAAAACCAAGTTTATGAACCAGAGATGATTAGTGATCTATAAACCTGCGCGGATCATTAATAGGTCTCAGAGGCATAATGTGAATTTGACTCCCATCTATTTCTAGATGCAATTGGCTGTTAATTTCCATGTTCAGTCTTTTTACTTCAGTAGCAGATGCAACCCATTCAATTTTGTGTTCACTATTTTGAATTTGTAGTTGCGCTACAGCAATCTGGCCAATGCTGCTCATTTCTATGACTGTGACAGGAATGCTGGTGGCGCTAGAAGATGTCTGAATGCTTAAGCCGCTTTGCGGTATGACCCAAGCAACTTGTGCGTTTGGTGGGATTTTTCCCTTGTCTGACACAGTAAAACTGTTGGAGCAGCCATCCCAGGATAGATTGCCAGCATTAAATATGCCGTGAAACATATTGGAGATGCCTACAAGTTCGGCAACTCTGGAGTTTCTTGGTTTTTGAAAGAGTGCCTGTGGGGATGCAGTTTGCAAGCTAATGCCGTGATCAATTACGGTAATGCGGTCTGCTAATAAGTTCGCCTCACGTAAGTCATGAGTAACTAACAAAATTGGGATATTTAAATCTTTACGTAACTCCGCAAGAATTTTATAAAGACTTTGTCGGGTTGGCGCGTCCACGGCAGAAAAGGGTTCATCTAGTAATAAGACTTTTGGCCTTCTTGCAAGTGCGCGTGCTAGAGCAACGCGTTGTTGCTGACCGCCAGACAATTGGCAAGGCAAGCGATGCGCTAACTCACCAATGCCCATTCGATTGAGCCACTCTTGAGCAGCTGTTTTACGATGATCTACATGGTTTATCGTATTTTGAAGTGGAATGGCGACATTCTCAATGGCTGTGAGATGCGGAAAGAGAGCATATTGCTGAAATAAAAATCCACATGATCGTTTGGCTGGCGGTAGATTCTGAATGATTCCTGCAACCTCATTGCCTTCAAACCAAATATTGCCATCACACTCAATCGTTCCACTTCTTGCTTGATTAAGCCCGGCAATTGTTCGCAGCGTGGTGGTTTTCCCACTCCCGGAGGGTCCGACTAGAGCATGTAATTGACCAGATTCACATTCCAATGCGATTTGTAATGGGGTGGGGAGGTTTTGACTAATTTTGAGTTTCAGCATTAAGTTCGGGCCCTACGGTGATGCAATACTGTTTTGCCAAAGACTCCGTAGGACAGTGCGATTGCAATCAAAGAAACTCCCAGGAGGAGTAAAGCTAATGCGCTGGCTCCTGACGCATCAAAGCTTTGCACTTTGTCATAGATTGCGATAGATACAGTTTTAGTCTCACCCGGAATGGCGCCCCCCACCATCAAAATGACGCCAAATTCACCCAGGGTATGTGCAAACGTTAAGACAGCTGCGCTTGTAATTCCTCTCCAGGCCAAAGGAAGTTCAATTAGACGAAATATCTGCCACTTTGATAATCCGCTCACCTGGGCAGCCTCGCGGATATCCGGGTTGATTGCCTCAAAAGCTCTCTGAATAGGTTGAATGGCAAAAGGTAGATTTACGATCAGGGAGGCAATCAAGATGCCTGTAAATGAAAATACGAGGGGAATGCCGAAGAAATGCTTACCGCCTAGGCCTACTAACAAATAGTAACCAAGCACGGTTGGGGGGAGGACCAGTGGCAACGCGAGCGCAGCTTCGATCCATGGTTTGCTTCTATTTAGGCTCAGCAAGGAATGGGCAACCCAAATGCCAAAGGGAATGATGATGGCCAAGGTCCACAAAGCAAGCTTGAGCGAGAGAAGAATGGCTTCTAGATCCATGAGTTGATTGTATTGCTAAGCAATATAGGGTATCCCACTATACCGAATTAACCCCTTCGAGGTTCAAATATATGCGCATACACGCATATATATTTTAGGAAAGCATATTCGTTTGAAAGTAAGGGTTCAAAAAGCGACACAACATCTCTCTCCCAAGCAGATGGAGAAGGTTTTTTCTAAGGTTGCTTCATATTTTAATGTTCTTGCTGAACCAGCACGCTTGCGCATCATGTATGCCGTTTGTAATGGCGAGAAGTCTGTTTCTGAGGTCGTTGAAATGTGTGGATCTAGCCAGGCAAATGTCTCTAGGCATCTGATGGCGCTGCATAAAGCTGGAGTTTTGCAAAGACGTAAAGAGGGTGTCGTGGTTTATTACTCCATTGCAGACAACGCTACCGTCGAGATGTGTCAGACAGTTTGCGCGAAGATTGCTCAAGATATTCATTAAGCATTAATTAAGTTAACTTGTTAAATAGAGATCAAATGACTAAAAAGCAAATTGAATTGAACGCTAAAGACGTCTCTGCGGTTGAAAAACCGGCCAATAGAGCGCGTTTAGTAAAAGCGCCCGAGCATTTCATTTCTCAAGAATTGATTGCGGATATTAATGCAAATGGCTTGGATGAAACGCGCCGCGGTTTTTTGCGCAAGGGATTTCTTTCGGCAGTCGGAGGTGCGGCAGCTAGCATGGCGGCGCCAATGGCATTTGCAGCGGGTGAAGGTGACCCTGCTATTCTAGAAAAACAAGAATGGCAAACGACCTTAGGTAAAAACGTAGCTACTATGCCCTATGGTGTCCCCTCAATTTACGAGGCTAATCTCATTCGACGTGAATCTCCAGGTCTTACTCGCGTTTCTGCTGCATCAGTTGCTTTTACACCTTTGCAAGGATTGTTTGGAACCATTACGCCCAATGGTCTGCATTTTGAAAGGCACCACCAAGGTTGGTACAACTTAAATCCTGAGACTCATCGCCTAATGATCAATGGCATGGTTAAAAATGCCCGTGTTTTTACCATGAATGATTTGATGAGACTGCCTTCAGTATCTCGCACCCACTTCATTGAGTGTGGCGCCAATACTGGCTTGGAATGGGGTAACGTGGCCGTGCCGACTGTGCAATATACCCATGGCATGCTTTCTTGCTGTGAATTTACTGGTGTACCTCTCAAGGTTTTGCTTGATGAGTGTGGGGCAGATTTGAAGAAGGGTAAGTTCTTACTTGCTGAGGGTGGTGATGGCTCTGGCATGACTCGCACAATCAACCTAGAGAGCTGTCTGGATGACACCATTGTTGCTTGGAGTATGAATGGTGAGATGCTGCGCCCCGAAAATGGTTTTCCATTGCGCTTGGTAGTGCCAGGTGTGCAAGGGGTCAGCTGGGTGAAATGGCTGCGCCGTCTAGAAGTTGGTGATATGCCTTGGAATGCGAAAGATGAGGCTGTTCACTATATTGAATTAATGCCGGATGGTATGCATCGCCAATACGCCTCTATTCAGGAGTGCAAATCTGTAATTACGACCCCATCGGGTGGTCAGCAATTGCTTGATAAAGGCTTTTATAACGTCAGCGGTATGGCTTGGTCAGGCCGCGGTAAGATTCGGCGCGTGGATGTCTCATTTGATGGTGGTAATAACTGGCGGACAGCACGTTTGGAAACACCGATTCTGACAAAGTCTATTACGCGTTTCAATATTGATTGGGTGTGGGATGGATCACCAGCGATATTGCAATCCCGTGCCGTAGATGACACTGGCTACATTCAGCCTTCAATTAAAACATTGAGAAATGTGCGTGGTACACGTTCGATCTACCACAATAATGCAATTCAGTCCTGGAAATTAGATTCAAATGGCGAGGTGAGCAATGTTCAAGTTGGATAAGTCAGTTGCTCGTTTGAGCCTTTTAACCTTAGCGTTTTTAAGTGCAAATATCGCCTTTGCACAAAGTACACAAGGTCCTGCAAAGTTTCCTGGTATCGGCAGAAATGCTACTCCCGCTGAAGTTGCGGCTTGGGATATCGATGTACGCCCTGATTTCAAAGGTTTACCAAAGGGGTCTGGCTCGGTAGATCAAGGGCAAACGATTTGGGAATCTAAGTGTGCAAGTTGCCATGGCATCTTCGGTGAATCCAATGAGATTTTTACTCCAATTACTGGTGGCACCACCAAAGATGATGTCAAAACTGGCAGAGTAGCTTCGTTGGCTGATATGAAGCAGCCCCAGCGAACTACTTTGATGAAAGTTCCGACCGTTTCAACATTGTGGGACTACATCTATCGTGCGATGCCTTGGAATGCTCCAAGGTCTCTCACTCCAGATGAGACCTATGCACTAGTTGCATTTATTCTTAGCATCGGCGAAGTAGTGCCGGATAATTTTGTCTTAAGCAATACGAATATTGCTGAAGTGCAAGCAAAGATGCCAAATCGAAATGGCATGACGCGTAAACACGGTTTTTGGAATGTCAAAGATAAGCCAGATGTTAATGGCTCATCCTGTATGAATAATTGTGTGGCATTTGTGCAGATTGGCTCTACATTGCCTGACTTTGCTCGCGATGCGCACGGTAATATTGCAGACCAAAACCGTTTATACGGACCCTATCGTGGGGCGGATACCACTAAGCCGCCCATTGCAAAATTACCTGGTGCATCAGGCGAAGGTCTAGCGCATGCTAAGGACACTCATTCCAACGCTGCAAAAGGACCGGCAGCGCTCTTTAAGAATGAAAACTGTTCTGCATGCCATGCGCCTAATGCAAAATTGGTGGGGCCATCCATTGCCGATATTTCTGCGAAGTATCAAGGGCAGAGCGATGCGGTTGATAAACTGATGGCTAAGGTGAAAAACGGTGGTTCAGGCGTTTGGGGCTCTATACCAATGCCTCCGCAGGCCCAGTTATCGGATGAGGACAGAAAAACGTTAGTGGTTTGGGTGCTTTCTGGGGGTAAATAAGGGATCCCCCATCATTGAGCGGCGGGTTTTATAAGAAAGCAGATAATATATTCATAGCAAGAGATTAATAAAGGAGTTTTTATGAATCAGCAACGACGCAGTTTATTGAAATATTCAGCCGTATTTGGCTTGATGGCTTCGGCAGGTCTTATTAGCGTAGCCCAAGCACAAGAGTGGAATAAAGCCGCTTTCGAAGGCAAAAGTCTGGATGATGTATTTAAAGTCTTGGGTGCTGGTACCCCAGATAAATCAGGCGCTGTTACTTTAAATGCACCTGATATTGCAGAAAATGGCGCTGTAGTTCCAGTTGGAATTACTACAACCCTTAAGGCAGAGCAAATGGCTATCTTGGTTGAGAAGAATCCAAGCGCTTTAGCTGCACAATTTTTTATCCCAGCTGGCACTGAATCTTTTGTTACTACACGTATCAAAATGGGTCAGACATCGAATGTGTACGCTTTGGTTAAAGCTGACGGCAAATGGAGCATGGCTGTGAAAGAAGTCAAAGTAACTTTGGGTGGTTGCGGCGGTTAAACGTACTCGATCACAACAACTAATTAACTAATAACTTAATACAAGAGGAAATCATGGCTGATCCAATGCGCGTAAGAGCTGCTGAGAACGGTGGAATTGTGGATGTAAAAATTTTGATGAAACATGATATGGAATCTGGTCAGCGTAAAGACGCTTCTGGCAAAGTCATTCCAGCGTGGTTTATCAGCACAATCAATGTCAAAGCGAATGGTAAGGATGTATTGAATGGTCAATTTGGTCCTGCAGTATCTAAGGATCCATTTTTGAACTTTAAATACAAAGGCGCTAAAGGCGACAAGATTGTTGTGAGCTGGGTTGACAGCAAGGGTGACAAGCGCACTGACGAAGCCACCGCTTCTTAATGCAATCCATCCTCACCGCTTTAAAGTTCTGAAAGGGTAACAAATGCAGCGTAAATCCACCTTGAGCTTAGCTTCAGGAGTTCTTGCAACTATGTTGTCAGTATCTTCTATAGCCTATGCACAAAATGCGACTGATGATATTGCAAAGTATCGAGAAATGATTGCCGATGGAAACCCTTCAGAGCTGTATGAAGCGGCTGGTGAAGATCTTTGGAAAAAACCTGCAGGCCCCAAAAACGCCACACTAGAAAAGTGTGATTTAGGTTTGGGGCCTGGTGTGGTGAAAGGTGCGGCAGCCCAGCTTCCGCGTTACTTTAAGGACACTAATAAAGTACAAGATCTTGAGTCTCGTTTGATGACATGCATGCAGCAATTACAAGGACGAGATCCCCAAGAAATGATTGATGCTCCATTTCAAAAAGGTCCCAAAAAGGATATGGAGGCCATCGTTGCATATGTTGTCACTGCATCTAAGGGTGACAAGATCAACGTGAGCACCAAGCATCCTAAAGAAAAAGAAATGTACGATCTTGGAAAGCGGGCTTTTTATTTTCAGGGTGGTCCAATGGATTTCTCCTGTGCTTCCTGTCATGGCGAAGATGGCAAGAGAATTCGTTTACAAGACTTGCCAAATATCACTACCCAGAAGGGTGCAGCTTTGGGTTGGGGTTATTGGCCTGCATATCGCGTTTCAAGTGGACAGTTTTGGACGATGCAACAACGTTTAAATGACTGCTATCGTCAGCAACGTTTCCCATTTCCAATTTATGGTTCTGATTTAACGGTTGCCTTGTCAATGTATATGGCAAAAAATGCCAATGGCGGCACAGTTGAAACTCCTGGCTTAAAGCGCTAATCGACAGGGGACAGAGAAAATGAATATGAAGAATATAAAAGCATTATTGGCGGTTTCTACTATCGCTGTAACAGCTGTGATGATTCAAGCCCCTGCAAATGCACAGCAGGCAAACGATCCTAAATTTAATAAGATGATGAAAGATGGATTTAGGGCGGAAGGTATTGCTGGCCTAGATCGCATTGCTCAAGATGAAACTCAAAAGTTTTGCTCCGATCCTGTTTTTGCAAATAGCAAACAGGGCGACAAAATGCGTGACAAGATCCAGAAAATGAATATGGATAGCATTAAACAGCCTTCGGATGGCAAGTACATCGGCGACTGGAAAAACGGTGAGAAAATTGCTCAAAGCGGTAGGGGAGCAACTTGGACCGATAAAGCAGACACACCTATTGGTGGTGGTTGCTACAACTGCCATCAAATCGATAAGAAAGAAATTTCTTACGGAACGATTGGCCCCAGTCTTTGGAATTACGGCAAAATGCGTGGATACTCACCAGAGGTTGTGACCTATACGTGGAATCGCATCAACAATTCTAAGGCTTACAACGCTTGCAGTAATATGCCTCGTTTTGCTCACTTCAAACTTTTAAATGAGCAACAGATTCAGGATGTAATGGCATTGCTGCTCGATCCCGCCTCACCGGTAAATCAATAATAGTAAACAAACAGGCCGACAGGCCTGTTTTCATAGGGAAATACCATGTCTTTAAGTCGTCGTGAGTTTTTGCAAGCTTTGGCAGTAGCTTCTGCTGGTGGAATGAGTTTGCAATCGAATTATGTAAGCGCTCAAACTTCTGCCCAAAAATTCTATGACTTGCCCAAGTTTGGCAATGTTCACCTATTGCACTTCACTGATTGTCATGCGCAGTTGTTGCCGATCTATTTCCGCGAGCCAAATGTCAATTTAGGTATTGGTGCGCAAGAGGGAAAGACGCCCCACTTGGTGGGCGAGTATTTCTTAAAAGCCAATGGCATTAAACCAGGCACACGAGATGCTCATGCTTTTACGTACTTAGATTATGTTGCTGCAGCCCAAAACTATGGAAAGATGGGGGGCTTTGCTCATATGGCAACCCTTGTTAAGCAATTAAAAGCGAGTCGTCCAGGTGCGCAATTGCTTGATGGAGGAGATACTTGGCAAGGTTCTGGTACCGCGCTATGGACTAACGGACAGGACATGGTTGATGCAGCCTTGGCATTGGGGGTTGATGTGATGACACCTCACTGGGAAATGACGCTTGGTGAAAAGCGAGTCATGGAGATCGTCAATGGTGACTTCAAAGGAAAAGTGAACTTTGTCGCGCAGAATATTAAAACGAATGATTTTGGGGATATGGTTTTCAATCCTTATGTCATGAAGACAATGAATGGCATTCAAGTTGCCATTATTGGTCAGGCTTTCCCATACACGCCAATTGCTAATCCTAGATATTTCACACCCGATTGGACATTTGGCATTCAAGAAGAGAATCTTCAGAAGACCATTGATGAAGTCAAAGCCAAAGGCGCTAAGGTAGTGGTATTGTTATCGCACAATGGCATGGATGTTGATCTAAAGATGGCATCCCGTGTGCGCGGATTGCATGCCATTATGGGTGGACATACGCATGATGGCGTTCCCATTCCAGTGCAGGTCAAAAATGCAGGCGGGGTAACGCTAGTAACCAATGCTGGTTCAAATGGAAAGTTCTTGGGCGTTTTAGATTTTGATGTCAAGGGCGGTAAACCTGTTGATTTCCGCTACAAATTATTGCCCGTCTTCTCTAATATGATTCCAGCAGATCCAGTAATGTCAAAACTTATTACTAAGGTGAGGGCACCTTACGAAGCGAAGTTAAATGAAAAGCTTGCCACCACTGAGGGACTTCTTTATCGTCGTGGTAATTTCAACGGAAGCTTTGATCAATTGATCCTAGATGGGCTCATGGCGCAAAAAAATGCGGAGATTGCTTTCTCCCCAGGCTTCCGTTGGGGTACCAGTCTGCTACCTGGACAGGCAATTACCCGTGAGAATCTATTGGATCAAACCGCAATTACTTATCCATACACTACCGTCACCAATATGACGGGAGAAACCATTAAGACCATTCTTGAAGACGTTGCGGATAATTTATTTAATCCTGATCCGTACTATCAACAGGGCGGTGATATGGTTCGCGTTGGTGGTATGCAATACACAATTGATCCAGCGCAGAGTGCGGGCAACCGCATCTCAGAAATGCGTTTGAATGGCAAGCCAATAGAGGCTGGTAAGACCTATAAGGTGGCTGGTTGGGCTCCAGTAAGCGAGGAGGCAAAAAATGCTGCTACTGAACCAATTTGGGATGTCATTGAGCGTCACCTTAGAGATGTAAAGGTGGTAAAAGCGGTGAAGCTAAATGAGCCTGTCATTAAGGGTGTTTCAAATAATCCAGGAATGGCGCCAATTTAACCGATAAGGAGATGGTGTAATGAAAAAATTACTGGCTTTAATATTTGCTGCAACATTTGCAATTGGCATTGCATCTACTTCTAATGCTCAGTCTTCGGGATCAACTAAAGTCGTTTATCACATTGATGATGCTGAAACTCAGGGTTTGAAAGGGCTGCGCAATATTCGTAATCACTTGGATGTGTCGCCTCAAACCACCATTATTGTGGTGACCCATGCTAATGGCGTTGACTTACTTATGGATGGTGGTAAGGACAAAAAAAATGGTGTTGAATACGCACCACTAGTAGGCGCCTTAAAATCCCGCGGAGTCAAATTTGAAGTTTGTGAAATTACTCTTAAAAATCGCAATCTTAAAAAAGATCAATTCATTATGGATGCGGATTTCACGCCTTCAGGTGTTGTGCGTGTAGCAGATCTTCAATATAAAGACGGCTTTGCTTACATTAAGCCTTGAGAGCGTTAAGTTATTAGCTTCGAATTTAGAGTGAATCGCTTTATCTCCATTATTTTTGTATTACTACTTGCTGTTTACGGTAATACACATGCGCAACCTGCGAAACCAGTCGACACTCTAACTTTAAATCCTATCCAGGTTGCGCCTCATACCTATTTTGTCCAGGGCCGCCCGGAAATGGGGAGTAGTGCAAATCAAAATTTTATTTCCAATGCGGGTTTTGTGGTCACACCGGGCGGTGTAGTGGTAATAGACGCCCTGGGTTCTCCAATTTTGGCGCAAAAGCTCATAGCAGAGATCAAAAAAGTAACTGCTCAAAAAGTGGTCGCAGTGATTGTCAGTCATTACCATGCTGACCATGTATACGGTTTGCAAGAATTCAAGAAAATTGGGGCAAAAATTTATGCTCAAAGCGAAGGTAGGAATTATCTTTCTTCAGAAACCGCAAAACAGCGTCTGATTGCCTCAAGAGTCGATTTTGCACCGTGGGTCAACGCCAGTACCAGATTAATTGCGGCGGATGTGTGGATTGATCAGCAGCAAAAATTGACTGTTGGTGGCACTGACTTCTTCATCACCAGAGTCGGTCCTGCTCATGCGCCCGAAGATCTCATGGTTTATGTTCCTTCAGAGAGGGTGCTTTTTGCAGGTGATCTTGTATTTAGGGGGCGCATACCATTTGTTGGAAACGCCGATAGTAGGGGGTGGTTGGTTGCTTTGGACGAGATTGAAAAAATGAACCCTAATATCGTGCTGCCGGGTCATGGCAGTTATTCAGTTAAGCCAGCTGAGGATATTGCGTTTACTCGTGATTATTTGAAGTATCTGCGTGAAACTATGTCAAGCGCAGCGCTCAATCTTGATCCGTTTGATGATGCCTACGCACAGGCTGACTGGTCAGAATATGAAGGAATGCCCCTATTTAGGGCTGCCAACCGCATGAATGCCTATAACGTTTACCTGTCTATACAGGCTGAGTAAGGCAATTTTGGCCATTGGGCCTTAAAATAGAAGATTAATGCTAAATCCTTGATTTTTAATGAAAATGATTTTTTTACGTCCTTTACTGGTTGTAACCCTTAGCTTGCTTGTGTCTAGTCAGTCTTTTGCTGCTCCAGATTTAGCTAATGGTAAAAATATTGATCAGCAAAAATGCTATGCATGCCATGCAAAAAAAACAGGATTTGGTAACGGAGACATGATTTATACACGTAACGATAGCAAAGTGAAATCTATGGCTGACTTAAAAAGAATGGTTAGCCTCTGTAATTCAGAGTTACGTTTAGATCTTTTTCCTGAGGATGAGGTAGATGTGGCTGCCTTCCTAAATCAGCAGTTTTATAAATTCAAACCCTAATTCGTTTTTCCTTTGTAAATATGGAAGTTGTAGATATTCATTCTCTTGGCAGGTCTGTTTTATGGGCAACCTTTCTGATTGCTTTGTTTCTGGGTGCCGTAATGCAAAAGACTGGATTTTGCAGCATGGGCGCAATTTCAGATGCCTTCATCATGTCCAGTTGGGATCGTCTGCGGCAGTGGTTTCTTGCAATTGGAGTGGCGATCATTGGTTTTGCATTGATGTCCTACTTCGGATTAATTGATCCACTAAAAAGTTTTTATACTGGTAATAAGTTCCTATGGCTATCAACCATTGTTGGTAGCATTCTGTTTGGTTTTGGGATGGTTTTGGCTTCTGGATGCGGCAGTAAAACGCTGATCCGAATCGGTGGCGGCAATTTAAAGTCCATTGTTGTCTTCATGGTGCTGGGGCTGACTGCCTACATGACTATGCGTGGGTTTTTGGGCGTAGTTCGTACCAATACTCTGGATGCGATATTTATTACATTTAATTCGCCGCAAGATTTGCCAAGCCTGCTCAGCGGACCATTGGGTGTGGCACGTACAAATCTCCATCTTGCACTTGGGCTAATCTTAGGATTTGCTTTTATTACTTATGCGTTCAGTAATAGAAGCTTTTGGACAGTCAATAATATCTTTGCAGGTGTAGCAGTTGGATTGGCAATTTGTGCTGTTTGGTGGGTATCAGGCAATCTTGGTCATGTTGCAGAAGATCCTAATACCCTTGAAGAAGTATTCTTGGTAACCAATTCGGGTCGCATGGAGAGCTTTTCTTTTGTGGCGCCATATGCTTATTCGCTCGATTGGCTCATGATGTATAGCGATACTTCAAAAATACTTACAGTGGGAATTGTTGCAGTTGCTGGCATGATTTTGGGGTCAGCGTGCATTTCGGTATTCACAAAGTCATTCCGTTGGGAGTCTTTTAGAAATACAGAAGATACTGCGAATCACCTTGTTGGTGCTGTGCTAATGGGTTTTGGTGGCGTTACTGCCTTAGGGTGTACCGTTGGGCAGGGCTTGAGCGGCATTTCTACTTTAGCAATTAGCTCTTTGCTTGCATTGCCAGGTTTCATATTTGGTGCTTATTTGGCGTTGCATTATTTAAAAATTCGTCTAGCCCCAAATCCTTGTAGCTAAGAATTCATCCATACTCCCTGATTGTTCTCATGCAAATTGATTGGCTCTCTTTTACACCTATTCCATCCCTGCTAGGGGGAATTCTATTGGGCATTGCAACAGCGCTATACGTGCTATTGCACGGACGTATTTTGGGGATTAGTGGAATCGTTGCCGGCCTATTGCCACCAAAAGAAGGTGATCGTGATTGGCGCATCGCCTTAATATTGGGCCTAGTAAGTGCCCCAATATGGGCGGCTCTGATGTTGGGTTTACGGCCCATTGTGGAGATTGATACCAATTGGTTGGCTATCCTCTTGGCGGGGGTTTTAGTTGGTTTTGGCGCCCAATATAGTTCTGGCTGTACAAGTGGGCACGGAATTTGTGGACTCTCTCGTTTGTCGCCTCGCTCATTGGTTGCGACTCTAGCATTTATGAGTGCTGGATTTTTAACTGTATTTGTTATCCGCCATGTAATAGGGGGTTAGCATGAAAAAACACTTTGGTTTGCTCAGTCAGTATCTCATTGGATTGTTATTTGGTTTTGGCCTGATTATTTCAGGAATGAGCAATCCTCAAAAGGTTTTAGGATTTCTTGATCTTGCTGGTCCGTGGGATCCATCCTTAATTTTTGTAATGCTAGGAGCAATATTGGTTGGGTTGGCTGGTTTCTACATTGCAAACAATAAAAGTAAAGCATTTTTTGGTAATGCCATGCAGATTCCTAAAGGTAAGGATATTAATAAGCCATTGGTTGTTGGTAGTTTCATATTTGGCATTGGATGGGGAATTGCAGGCATCTGTCCTGGTCCGGCGATTGTTGCTCTTGGGTCAGGGCATATAAAGGCGTTAGCATTCATATTGGCAATGCTATTTGGCATCGTGATATGTAATCGCTTCTTTAGTGCACATAAGTAATCATGTATCAACATAATTTAGAATGACATGCGTTTTATTAAAAATCTATTTCAAAAAGAGAGTCAAATGAGTCTTCCTATCACTTGTCACAATGACCAATTTGGAACGCTAGGCCAGATTGGTCCCGCACAACTTAAAGAGATTGCTCAGCAAGGATATAAAAGTGTCATCAATAACCGTCCTGATGGTGAGGGTGGTCCTGATCAACCAAAGAATTCTGATATTCAAGTGGAAGCAGAAAAGCTAGGCTTAAATTATGCTTATTTGCCTGTTGTTCCAGGTGCATTTACGCCTGAGCAAGTTGTTGAAATGGCGCGCTTATTAAAAACGATGCCTGGCCCCATCTTGGCATTTTGTCGTTCTGGTGCTCGCTCAACCAATCTTTATCAACTTGCACTGCAAGTGAAGTAATTTTTAAAATACACCATTACTACACGTTATGCGTATCGATATCCCTAAGGAACGCAGACTTGTTCATGAAATGATTGCGCCTATTCGTTGGGGTGATATGGATGCATACGGTCACCTCAATAACACGGTGTATTTTCGTTTTATGGAACAAGCGCGTGTGGAATGGATTACTTCATTAGGCTACCAAGTAGCGCTTGGTCAAGAAACCATGGTGATGATCAATGGCTTTTGTAATTTTTATAAACAAGTGTCATACCCAGGCAATCTGATTTTAAAAACCTCCATTGGTGCTATTGGCCGCACCAGCATGGATGTGTTTACTAGCATGGCACTCACCACTGCGCCAGACGAAGAGGTTGCGATAGGCGGTGCCACCATGGTGTGGGCAGATCTTGCTACTAGCACTTCGGCACCATGGCCCGAAGATATTTTGCAAAAAATTCGCTAACGCTGCGTGATGCAACCTAGCAATCCTCATATTCTCAGGCTTGATCAATTTACTTCTGAATTAGATCGATTTGATTTGGTGATTGATGTTAGATCACCCGCAGAATTTGCCTTAGACCATATACCTGGCGCCGTTAATTTTCCTGTCCTCAATAATGAGGAACGTGCACAGATTGGTACCTTGTATAAACAAGTTTCTCCGTTTGCCGCTAAGAAACTAGGCGCAGCACTAGTATCACGCAATATCGCTGATCATCTTGAGCAGCATCTACTTGAGATGCCGCGCGAATGGCGCCCATTAATTTATTGCTGGCGTGGCGGAGAACGCAGTGGTGCTTTTACCCATATTTTGAATCGCATTGGCTGGAAAGCAATGCAATTGGAGGGTGGTTATCAAGGCTTTCGACGCACAGTGATCGACGGCTTGAATACTGCAGCATCCCAATTTTCATTTCTAGTAGTCTGTGGAATGACGGGCAGTGGAAAGACGCGAGTTCTTCGTGAGGCTCAAGGCTTAGGTGCGCAAGTGCTTGATTTGGAGGCATTAGCCATCCATAGAGGTTCTGTATTGGGGAATGAACCCAATATTGAGCAACCTACCCAAAAAGGTTTTGAAACGGCCCTCTGGAATGTGCTTCGATGCCTTGATCCAGCCAAGCCGGTTCTAGTTGAATCTGAAAGCAAGAAAGTGGGCGGCGTTCATGTGCCTGATGCTCTCATGGAAAAGATTCGCAATGGTGCATGTATAGAGCTGAGATCGAGTACTCAAACGCGTGTGGCATGGCTGTTGCGCGAGTACGATCACTTTTTAAAAGATACCGATAACTTCAAGAAAAAGCTGGCGCTATTAACAGCACATTATGGCAAAGTGCAAATTGCTCAATGGAGTGAGGCGATTGATGGTGGTCAGTTTCCTCAATTGGTAGAAGAGTTGCTCATGAAGCACTACGACCCCTCATACCAATCCTCAATCGTACGAAATTTCCCCCGGTACAAGCAGGAACACTTTGTTCAGCTAGAAAACGACAGTGATGCAGCTTTTGCTGATGTTGCAAAGGCGATCGTAGAAAAAATGCGCGTTTAGCTAAACGCCTGGATTCCGGTCTGAGCTCGCCCTAAAATAAGGGCATGAATGTCATGTGTTCCCTCATAAGTATTCACCACTTCGAGATTCATCATGTGACGTACAACACCGTACTCATCAGAAATGCCGTTGCCACCGTGCATGTCACGCGCCATGCGTGCAATTTCAAGTGACTTGCCGCACGAGTTACGTTTCATGATGGAGGTAATTTCAGGAGCGGCAATACCTTCATCTTTCATGCGGCCTAAACGCAAACAGCCCTGCAATGCGAGGGCAATTTCAGTTTGCATATCAGCCAATTTCTTTTGTATGAGCTGATTTGCTGCTAAGGGTTTGCCAAATTGTTTGCGATCAAGGGTGTATTGGCGCGCAGCGTGCCAGCACCATTCGGCAGCACCTAAAGTACCCCAAGAAATACCATAGCGAGCAGAATTGAGGCAGGTGAAAGGACCTTTAAGGCCGGTGATTTCAGGGAATTCATTTTCATCTGGAACAAATACCTCATCCATGACAATTTCACCTGTAATGGATGCGCGAAGACCCATCTTGCCACTAATCTTGGGTGCGCTTAGACCCTTCATCCCTTTTTCAAGAATATATCCGCGAATGATGCCCTCATCATTTTTTGCCCAAACCACAAAGACATCGGCAATCGGTGCGTTAGAGATCCACATTTTTGATCCCGTTAGCAAAAATCCACCGGGAACTTTCTTGGCGCGCGTAATCATGCCTCCAGCATCAGAGCCATAATTTGGCTCTGTTAACCCAAAGCAGCCGATCCACTGGCCGGTAGCGAGTTTGGGGAGATATTTTTGCTTCTGTGCTTCACTGCCAAATTCATTAATAGGAACCATGACTAAAGAAGATTGCACGCTCATCATGGAGCGATAACCGGAGTCCACACGTTCAATTTCACGGGCAATTAACCCATAAGAGACGTAGTTCAGATTGGCACCGCCGTATTGCTCGGGAATAGTAATACCTAACAGGCCAAGTTCACCCATTTCGCGAAAGATGGCTGGATCAGTCGTTTCATTTCTGTAAGCATCTAGGATGCGTGGCATCAATTTGCCTTGCGCATACTCAGCGGCCGCATCACGTACCATGCGCTCCTCTTCTGTTAATTGAGTGTCTAACAGGAGGGGGTCTTCCCAATTAAAACTGGCTTTGCTCATATTCATCATCCTATAGATCAATTTTGCCTTCCTTTGACGTTAATTCAGGAAAGCAGATATGCTTTTGTCTATTATCCATTTTTCTGGGCATATGAATCACCTGCGACGTCACCATCGTTATTACGACCTGATTTTGGCAGCCTTTGTGGTGGTATTGCTTTGCTCTAACTTTATTGGTGCGGGCAAAGCTGCCGTCATCACGTTGCCTTACTTTGGAGAGCTCGTGTTTGGTGGCGGCATTCTGTTTTTTCCGATTGCTTACTTTTTCGGCGACATCCTGACCGAAGTGTACGGATATGCATATGATCGCAGGGCGGTATGGGCAGGATTTGCTGCCTTAGCCTTTGCAGCCATCATGGCGCAAATTGTGATTGCTCTGCCAGTAGCACCAGGTGCTTATATGGCTAATTATCAACATGGACTAGAAACGGTTTTTGGGAACTCTTGGCGGATTGCATTAGCTTCTATGTTTTCTTTTTGGTGCGGTAGTTTTGCTAATAGTTTTACCTTAGCCAAGATGAAAATATGGACACATGGTCGCTATTTATGGATGCGCACTATTGGGTCAACCGCAGTAGGTGAGCTGGTAGATTCCTCACTCTTTTATATGTTGGCTTTTTATGGAATTTGGCCTACCCATGAAATTTTTCAAGTAGCTTTAGCGCAATATGCACTGAAAACCTCCTGGGAGGTGTTGGCAACGCCCTTGACGTATTGGATCGTGAACTACCTAAAGCGCAAAGAGAACGAAGATTACTACGATATTCACACCAATTTCACGCCATTTCGGGTCAAAGTCTAAAGCGCTTCCAATTTAGGCATTTCCCAACACGAAACCGTTAAAATAGCAGGCTTAGCCCCCAATTCTGGGGGAATCTGTCGAATTTATTTCAGAAAGCTAGAAACACTCGTGCTGTCCGCATCTAATATCACCATGCAATTTGGGGCAAAACCCCTGTTTGAAAATATTTCCGTAAAGTTTGGCGGTGGTAATCGTTATGGCTTAATCGGAGCAAACGGTTGCGGTAAATCCACCTTCATGAAAATCCTCGGCGGGGAATTAGAGCCCTCTAGTGGAAACGTGAGTTTAGATCCAGGTATACGTCTTGGTAAATTGCGTCAGGACCAATTTGCTTATGAAGATGTTCGTGTACTAGATGTCGTGATGATGGGCCATGAAGAGATGTGGAAGGCTGCGCAAGAGCGCGATGCCATCTACGCAAACCCTGATGCTACTGACGAAGACTACATGAAAGCAGCAGAGCTCGAGGGTAAGTATGCCGAATACGGCGGCTATACCGCAGAAGCAAAAGCTGGTGAGTTGCTGTTAGGAATTGGTATACCGATTGAACAGCACAACGGCCCCATGAGTAACGTTGCTCCAGGTTGGAAGTTGCGCGTATTGCTTGCTCAGGCTTTATTTTCAGATCCTGATGTACTATTGCTCGACGAGCCAACCAACAACTTGGATATTCACTCGATTCATTGGCTTGAAGAAGTGCTCAATCAATTCAATAGCACTATTGTGATCATTTCCCACGATCGTCACTTTCTCAATGAAGTCTGCACCCATATGGCAGACATGGACTATGGAACTTTAAAGGTCTATCCAGGTAACTATGATTCGTATATGTTGGCTTCGACCCAAGCAAGAGCACAGCAGTTAGCTTCCAATGCTAAAGCTAAGGAAAAAATTGCTGAATTGCAGGCATTCGTTAGTCGCTTCTCTGCAAATGCATCTAAAGCGCGTCAAGCAACATCTCGTCAGCGCCAATTAGAAAAAATTGAGATAGCGGAGATTAAGCCTTCTTCTCGTCAAAACCCCTTTATTCGATTTGATTACGAGAAAAAATTGCACAACATGGCGGTGGAATGTAATGCACTTACCAAAGCCTATGACCGCACCATCTTTAAAAACTTGAAGTTGGGAATTCGTGCGGGCGAGAAGATTGCGATTATTGGTCAAAACGGGGCAGGTAAGACAACCCTTCTAAAAACAATTTTGAGCAAACGTTTTGATGGTATTCCCGCCGATAGCGGTGATGTCAAATGGGCCGAAAACGCTAATGTAGGGGTGATGCCGCAAGACAATACCGAGTTATTTGCTAAAGATGAAACACTGATGGAGTGGATGAGCACTTGGCGCAACACTGGTGATGATGATCAAGTGGTACGTGGCACCTTAGGTCGTTTACTATTTTCGGGTGATGAGATTGGTAAGTCGGTAAAAGTGCTATCGGGTGGCGAAAAAGGTCGCATGATTTGGGGTAAGTTGATGCTCCAAAAGCATAATGTTTTGGCAATGGACGAGCCCACCAATCACATGGATATGGAGTCGATCGAGAGCTTGCAAATTGCGCTTGAGAAATTTGAAGGCACTCTGATCTTTGTTTCCCATGATCGTGAATTTGTGTCTGCATTGGCCAATCGCATCTTGGAGGTGAAGATGGATGGAACGGTTGCTGATTATTCAGGTACTTACGAAGAATATTTGCGAAGTCAAGAATTAGCTGGCTAAGTCAGCTAAGCAAATATTATTTGGTTTCTTTGGCTTGGCGCTGAAAACGTGTAGCAGTTCCTTCAGCGCGAATTCGCTTCCAGACAACTGCCTTTTCTTCATCCGAGAAAAAGACCCAATTACTCACCTCATTGAGGGTGCGACCGCAACCCTGACAGATCTCATCATAGAGAGTGGTGCAAACGCCAATACAGGGTGAGTCGGACTCGTTGTCTCCGGTGGAAAGAGAATTTGATCCATCTTGAAATGGTAAGTCGGGATCAATGCGATTGCTTCCTGATGTCATGTGGATACTTTAGTCGATTTCAGTGGACTGTGCTCAGCAAGTTCATCTACATAAGCGCCGATGCCTTGATGCTCTCGTTCTAAAAAGTGTTCTATAGCCCTAGAAAATCTTGGGTCATTTATCCAGTGAGCAGATTGAATGGTTTCGGGGAGAAAGCCTCGAGCCATCTTATGCTCGCCTTGAGCGCCCCCTTCAAAAGTGTGAATGCCCTCTGCAATGCAATATTCAATAGCCTGATAGTAGGCTGTTTCAAAGTGCAAGCATGCTACACGGTCAAGCGCACCCCAATATCTGCCATAGGCTTTTGAGTTGGATTGATCGACTACTAGCAATGAGGAGGCAATAGGGGTGGTGTGGCGCTCCGCAATGATCAGATGTAAGGTTTCTGGCATGCGTTCTACCCATAAAGCAAAGAACGCCTTATTTAAATATGGACTTGAATGATGTTCTATATACGTTCTTTGATAGCAGGAAAAAAAGAACTCCCAATCCTCTGCGCTTGAATTTACGCCTGAAACGTGGCGAAAGGTAATGCCTTCACGGGAAACTTGCTCTCGCTCTCTACGAATATTTTTACGACGCTTCATGGTGAGCGCAGACAAAAAATGTTCAAAGCTCTGAAAGTTATGGTTTTTCCAATGAAACTGAACGGAGTCCCGCAATAGAAATCCTTCTGTTTTGAGTATTTCTATCTCACTCTTTATGGGAAACAAAATATGTGCAGATGAGAGGTTGTTATCTGATATCAGACTTTTCAAGCTATTGACTAAGATCCTCCTGATGTTATCGCCATCATGTTGCGAGGAGCACAGTAGACGCGGCCCTTGCACAGGGGTAAAAGGAATGGCGCACAGTATTTTTGGGTAATAGTGCATGCCCTGTTGTTCATATGCTTGCGCCCAAGACCAATCAAAGACAAATTCACCGTATGAATGTTGCTTTAGATAGAGAGGCACTGCGCCGATGAGCTGACCGTGGTTTTTTAAGGCGAGGTGTGCAATTTGCCAGCCTGTATTGCCACCCACACAGCCCGTTTCTTCTAGTGCGCTTAAAAATTCATGCCTTAAGAATGGGTTGGCATCTGCAGGAAGGAGGGCATTCCATTCCATGCTAGAAACATCGGTAATGCGATCGAGGATAACTACTTGTTGTATATCTGGCTCTGTCACTATGAACGTTGAATCAGTTCAATTTTGTAACCATCTGGATCAGTAACAAAAGCAATGATGGTGTCACCACCGGCAACGGGACCCGCTGCGCGTGTGACATTGCCGCCTGCTGCTTTGATTCTGTCGCAAGCGGCATAAACATCGGGAACCCCGATCGCAATATGACCATAGGCACTTCCCAAGTCATAAGAATGAACACCATAGTTATACGTTAATTCCAGCTCAGCTTGACCATCAGCATTACCTTTGCCATATCCTAAAAAAGCCAGGGAATACTTTTGTTCAGGACGATCGGTGGTGCGTAAGAGATTCATACCCAAAACCTTGGTATAAAAATCAATAGAGCGCGTAAGATCACCTACACGCAGCATAGTGTGCAATAACATCATGATTTACATGGCTCCATAGTTGGGTCCGCCACCGCCTTCGGGCGTAACCCACACAATGTTTTGACTAGGATCTTTAATGTCACACGTTTTGCAATGTACGCAGTTTTGTGAATTAATTTGTAAGCGTGGTTTGCCATCGGTTTCTACATACTCATAAACACCAGCAGGGCAGTAGCGTTGCTCTGGACCAGCATACGTTTTGAGATTCAGGCTTACCGGAATGGCGGCATCCTTGAGGGTTAAATGGATCGGTTGATTCTCAGCGTGGTTGGTATTGGAAATGAATACCGAGGAGAGGCGATCAAAACTAATTTTGCCGTCAGGCTTTGGATACTCGATGGGTTTATGTTGTGCTGCCGGCTCAAGGCATTCATGATCAGCATGTTTAAGGTGAACTGTCCATGGAACATTTCCGCCCAATACCTTTTGTTCAAGTCCCACCATCACGGTACCAAGGTAAAGTCCTTTGGACATCCATGCTTTGAAATTGCGCGCTTGATTAAGTTCGGTGTAGAGCCAACTATTTTTGAAGGCGTTTGGATAGCCATCTAGTACATCAGTTGAGCGATTGTCATTGAGGGCAGCTACTGCTGCCTGTGCAGCAAGCATGCCGGTCTTAATAGCAGCGTGGCTGCCTTTGATGCGTGATGCATTTAAGAAGCCTGCGTCGCAGCCTATCAGGGCGCCACCTGGAAAAACAGTTTTAGGCAAGCTATTTAATCCGCCTGCAGTCAATGCACGTGCGCCATAGGCCAGTCGCTTGCCACCTTCAAAAGTTTCTCGAATCTTAGGATGTAACTTATAGCGTTGAAACTCTTCAAAAGGAGAAAGATAGGGATTCTTGTATGAAAGACCGACTACTAAACCTACTGCAACCTTGTTATCACCCAAGTGATATAGAAATGAGCCACCGTAGGTGTCACTCTCTAGTGGCCAGCCGGCAGTATGAACCACTAGCCCTGGTTTGCTCTTTGAAGGTTCCACTTCCCATAACTCTTTAATGCCTATACCGTAGCTTTGGGGATCGGAATCTTTATCTAAATCGAATTTAGCAATGAGTTGCTTACCTAGATGACCGCGTGCACCTTCGGCAAACAAGGTGTACTTTCCTCGCAGTTCCATGCCTAATTGGAACTGATCGGTAGGATTGCCTTCTTTGTCCAGCCCCATAGAGCCAGTAATTACACCGCAGACGGCGCCTTGGTCGTTATACAAAATTTCTGCTGCTGGAAAGCCGGGAAAAATTTCAACGCCGAGTGCTTCCGCTTGTTCACCTAACCAACGCGTCACGTTTGCCAGGCTCACAATATAGTTGCCCTCATTCTTAAAGCAGTGGGGTAGCATCCAATTT
>NZ_JAHBAK020000009.1 GCF_018500155.2 Polynucleobacter sp. | reverse complement strand
AGATGTGTATAAGAGACAGGTACTAGAGATAGGCAAAAACTCGGTCAACCCCTCCACGACGCCCAAAACCAGGGCTTTAGCTAACAAAATGATATCCATGGGCAAATTTTATAGGTAAGCCAACGGTTGACAGGGATTTATGCCCTACTGCTTCTCAAATCCCTACTCGGATCTGAATTTGGCCTTAAACTTCATGGCACAAATAAAAAGTAGCTGAAATGACATGACAGAAGCACGCTTTAGACTTTCGAGACAATCCCTTTTAGGTTTGATCCTGATCCAAGCCCTTGGATTGGGTGCGTCTCTCAGTCCCGCTTCTGCCCAGACCGCCGTTGGAGGACGTCCAGCGCTACCAACCACTGTGAGCCCACAGTCACTCACTGGTTTAGAGATGCCACCCCAAATGGTGAGCGTGCCAAAACCTGCCCTACCTAATGTCGCCGCCCCATCTAATGTCAGCGGCAGCAATACTGATACCAATGCAGCTCAAGCTAGTCAGATGTCGGATTTGATTCGCTTGTATCAGGATGCCGCTTTTAGCGATCCCGTCCTCAATGCTGCACGCTTTAACTACCAAGCTAGCAAAGAACTGTATTGGCAAGGTTTAGCACTGTTATTGCCTCAAGCAAATGCAACACCCGGTGGCACTCGTTATTTTCAGCATGGAGTTGGCACCACAGTAGTGCAAACAGGTCCTGGAAATTCTCGTGTATTTGATCAGAAGAACTACACCGTCACATTGACACAACCTGTCTTTAATATGGCGGCACTTGAAGGATTCAAAATCGGCGATCTCAATACCAAGATTGCGGATATGAACTTTTATCAAGCGCAACAAGACTTAATTTTGCGCGTCTCGCAAGCTTACTTTGATGCGCTCACGAGCCAAGATAACGTAGAACTCTACCGCAATAAAAAAGCGCTCATCAAACAGCAGTTGGAGGTAGCACAAGCAAAGTTTGATGCGGGCTTGGCAACTATTGTGGATGTCAATACTGCCCAAGCAAGCTATGACTTAGCTACTTCACAAGAGATTGCTGCGCAGGCAGACTTGGTTGTGAAGCGTGGTGTTCTTGAGCAATTAGTGGGTCACCCTGTGGGAGCTCTCAGACCACTGGTTAAAGAAGCCAAAATTGATGGCGTTTTAAAAGACCCCCGTGCCATTGCCAAAGTCAGCAAAAGCGCTGAGGTTGGTGATACCGTGAATCCACAGTTACCACCGGGACAAACTTTAGATGATTGGATTGCACAAGCTGAATCGGCTAACTTTAAAGTGCTCGCCAGCCAACTATCGGTATCTGTTGCAGAAAGCACCTACCGTGCATCACAAGCGTTGAATTACCCTTCGCTAAATTTAGTTGGCACTACTGGCTACAACACGTCTAATGGCACACCGAATAGCTACCAACCAGCGCAAACCAATGTGTATAACAACACGATTGCCCTGCAGATGAATATTCCCCTGGTATCAGGTGGCTATAACAGCGCAGTCATTCGACAAAATGCCGCTTTAGTCGATGCTGCCAAAGCAAACTTTGATAATGCGCGCCGCACAGCGGCACAAAACACGCGTGCCGCTTTTACTGGTTTTTATGGCGGTTTGGCGAGCGTCAAAGCCTATGAGGCTGCCGAGCGCTCTTCACAGTCAGCCTTAGAGTCCAGCAAACTGGGCTTTCAAGTAGGTACCTTAATCAATATTGATGTGCTGATTGCCTTGGATACTTTATTTACTACTCGCTCACAATTGCAGCAAGCGCGCTACAACACCATTCTCAATGCAATTAGATTGAAAGCTAGCGCTTCAACACTCTCAGACGAAGATTTATTAGCAATTAACTCTTTATTGCGCTAACAACTTCAACGACGCTGTTAAAACGTCTTGAACACTCGGAGAATGTTGCATATCCCCTAAATTGATAATCTGGTTTGACCAATATCCTTCTGTTTTCCACAGTGGTGAATCGCAATAGATTTCAATGGAAGGCTTACCCAAGACGGCAGCTAAATGTGTTAATCCCGTGTCTACTCCAATCGTTAGGGCCGCAGAACTAATGACTGAAAATGCCTCTTCAATTGAAAAACGCTCTGGAACAAATGACCCTGGTATTTGCTGACAGAGTGCCTGACTCACCAGCCTCTCCGACTCACTACCCCAGGGCAAAACAACTTGATAGCCAATTCTAGTGAGAGCATTTCCTAGAGCAATCCAGTCTTCATTGGGCCAGCGTTTTGCTGCTCTGGCGGTGGAATGAAAAAACAATACATAAGGTTTTTCTAAGCCTGCAACCTGGGGTGCAGAAATGGCGCTCACGAATTCTGCAGGATAAAACTGCGGCGCTTCTTCTCTACCGATAAGTGGCCAATCGAGAGCGGAACTCATCACCCAACGCGATCGATCAACTGCATGACATTGCTCTGGCACTTGTACTGATTGTGTATAGAACATACGCGCTTGAGGCTCGTATCCAGAAAACTGGGTCGCATTACCAATACCAGCAACGGTGACACCAGGCGCCTTTTTAGCCAAGGCACAGACCAAAGCTGACTTGATGAGGCCTTGGGTTTCAATCACATAGTCGTAGGTGACTTCTTGCAATGCACTCTTGAAGGCAAAAAATTCTTGCCATGATTCCCGCTTAAGTAAATGATGCTTCCAACGACGTAAGCCAAAAGGAATGATGCGATCAATACCTCGAAATCCAGGCTGACTACGTAAAGGCTCTAAAAGATGAACGTAAGCCTCTTCAACCACCCAATCGATTCTGGCATTTGGCAGACGTGAGCGCAAATCCCAAACGATGGGCAAGTTATGCAGAACATCGCCTAGCGAAGACAACTTCACCAACAGAATGTTTGGTTGTGATGTGTTTTGCTGATCTGAGAATGTAGGCAAATGAATGCTCATAGCGGCATTATCGCCTGTTTAATGCAGCCCAAGTCCAACTAGAACTTTGGAATAGCATCCCAAGACAATCCTGCTGCATCCTTAGCATTGATGTTTGGTAAAACACCCGGAGGCAGGGGCCACTGAATACCGACAGCAGGATCATTCCAAGCCAAACATACTTCACTTTGGGGGTGATAGTAATCCGTCGTTTTATAGAGAACCTCAGCCGTTTCGGAAAGGACTAAATAGCCATGCGCCAATCCCTGTGGCACCCACATTTGTCGATGATTTTGCGCACTTAATTCAACACCCACCCATTTTCCAAAACTCGGTGATGCTTGACGTGAGTCGACGACCACATCAAAAACAGATCCCGCGACCACACGCACTAACTTTCCTTGAACATGCTCTTGCTGAAAATGCATTCCTCTGAGAGTCCATTGTCTGGAGAAAGAATGGTTATCTTGCACAAATTGAATATCAAGACCAGTTGCTTGTGCAAAATCTATTGCATTAAAAGATTCTGAAAACCAGCCACGCTCATCGCCAAATACTTTAGGCTCGATTACCAAGACATCTGGTATAGCGGTTTGCTCTATTTTTAGTTTAGTGTTTGACACGATCAAGGTTTCGTTGGAATAAGCTTACGTGAGCGAAGGAGGGTTGCCTTGCTGCATCTCTAACAATATTTTATTTAAGTACTGACCGTAACTATTTTTACTTAATTGCGCTGCCACCTTTTGGACGCTCTCTGCCGTAATCCAGCCCTGGCGGAAAGCAATTTCTTCAGGACATGCCACCATCAAGCCCTGACGCTTTTGTAGGGTAGCAATAAATCCTGCAGCATCCAGCAATGAGTCGTGTGTGCCGGTATCTAACCAAGCAAAACCACGCCCCATAATCTCGACATTGAGCTCTTTTTTGTCTAAATAGAAGCGATTAACATCGGTGATTTCCAATTCACCGCGAGCGCTTGGTTTAATGGCTGCTGCAACATCACAAACTTGCTCATCATAAAAATAGAGACCTGTGACAGCGTAGTTGCTTCTAGGCTTTATGGGCTTTTCTTCGATTGACAATGCTTTGGCATGATCATCAAACTCCACAACACCATAACGCTCTGGATCAGTCACGTGATAGGCAAATACCGTAGCCCCTTTGGCTCTTTGATTGGCATTGTGTAGTTGATTCACTAACTCATGGCCATAAAAAATGTTATCGCCTAATACAAGTGCGCTAGGGTGATTATTTATGAACGATTTTCCTAAGGTGAACGCTTGCGCCAAGCCATCGGGTGAGGGCTGTACACAATACTGAATATTGAGACCCCACTGTGAACCGTCTCCCAATAACTCAGAAAAACGAGGAATATCGTGGGGAGTGGAGATAAGCAAAATGTCTCGTATCCCCGTCAACATCAGTGTAGTTAATGGGTAATACACCATCGGCTTGTCATAGACAGGCATCAATTGCTTGGACACAGCCTGAGTCACTGGATACAAGCGCGTACCAGAACCACCTGCCAAGATGATGCCTTTTCGTTGCAAGGCTCCTGTTCCCATAACCATTCTCACTAGACTTTTAAATGACCTGCTCTTTTACAAGCGCTTGAACATAAGTCCGAACTTGCTCAGTCCAGGACGTATCCCACCGCTGCAATTTTGACACATCAGCCCTTGCCTCTATCGCCTTTTTGAGCTTTTGGGCAGACATTCTGGAATTCATAGGGCGTGGAGCGGGCAATGGATATTCAATCGCCTGAATCGGCTTAATGTTGCTTGGATCGAGTTTGAGTGAAGCTCCCACCTCGATAGCGGTGTTAATGGCCACAATTGCTAACTCATACCAGTTCGTCTGACCAGGAGGAACTGCATGATAAATACCGGAAGTAATTTTTTGTATTTCCCATTCATCATTGAAAATGAAATCTAAACTGATAGCAGCAAGCCACTGCGCTGAGGTGGGAACACCTAGCTGGTCTTGAATAATATTGAGCGCTTCACGCTCCTTTGCCAGACGCAAAATGGTCCTAATATAATTTCCGCCATCCCCATAGACCCAACTAGTTCTCAAAATGGCGTATTGACCTTTGAATGCCTTTTTAAATACTTCCTCTATAGCATGCTCGCCAGCCGCCTTGCTTTTGCCATACTGGCTGAGCGGGTTACGTAAATCACTCTCAATATAAACACCGGCCTTACTACCATCAAACACATAATCTGTTGAGTAGTGCAATAAGGTGGCGCCATTCTCGACAGCATATTGAGCCATCAATTGTGGGGCACGTGCATTAATGGCATGCGCCAACTCAGGCTCGCTCTCAGCCTGATCTACTGCCGTATAGGCAGCAGCATTGATAATCACATTTGGCTTGACTCGCCCTAATAGCGCAATCATTTCTTGAGGATTGGCAAGATCGCAATCACTTCGCCCTATCAATTGAACTTGCACTCCAAACTTTTCGAGAGGGGTTTGTTCAAACTGTTGTTGAAATGCTTTTCCTAACTGACCGTCTTTGCCGAAAACGAGAATCTGCATAAAAAGTGTTTAGGGTTCAGTGAATCAATCGTTATTGATAGTGCTTTTGCAACCACTCACGGTACGACCCGCTGACCACTCCCTCAACCCATACTGGATTATTGAGATACCACTGTACCGTTTTACGTATTCCAGTATCGAAGGTCTCTTGCGGCTTCCATTGCAAATCGCGCTCAATTTTTCTGGCATCAATCGCATAACGACGATCATGCCCAGGACGATCTGTGACAAAGGTAATCTGCTCTGCATAGGACTGCGCATCCGCCCTAGGTTTTAGAGAATCGAGCACAGAACAGATTGTTTTCACCACATCTAAATTGGCTTTTTCGTTCCATCCACCAACGTTATAGGTCTCACCAATTTTCCCTTTTTCCAGAACGCGTCTAATTGCCGAGCAATGATCTGACACATAAAGCCAATCACGGATTTGCTGACCATCACCATAAATGGGTAGCGGTTTACCATTTAAGGCATTGAGAATCACTAGGGGAATGAGCTTTTCTGGGAAATGATAGGGGCCGTAGTTATTGGAACAATTGGTTGTTAAGACTGGCAGCCCATACGTATGGAACCAAGCACGCACCAAATGATCAGATGCGGCCTTGGAAGCGGAATAAGGACTATTGGGCTCATATGGATTGGTTTCTGAAAAAGGGGGGTCCTCCGCCTTCAAGGATCCATACACTTCGTCAGTGGAGACATGCAAAAACCGAAAATCTGCTTTTTGCTCTGCAGGCAATTGACTCCAATAGGCACGTGCACTCTCTAGGAGATTAAAAGTACCCAACACATTCGTCTGCACAAAATCTGCTGGGCCATGGATTGATCTATCCACGTGACTTTCTGCAGCAAAATTGACGATGGCACGCGGTTGATATTTTTCTAACAAATCACCGACCAAACCACGATCGCCAATATCGCCATGCACAAAAATATGTCGGGAATCTTTTTCAAGAGAAGCCAAAGTAGCTAGGTTGCCGGCATAAGTTAACTTATCTAAATTAATAATGCCCTCTGCTTTGGGGTTGGCAAGCCAATCCAAAACAAAGTTTCCACCAATAAAACCGGCTCCGCCTGTAACTAAAATCATGCTTTAATTGGCCTCAAAATAGATTCTGCAAATGCTTGTGAAGTGAAAGGCACAAACTGGGAAGAAATTAAGAAGTCATGACCCGCTTGCTGGTATTGCTTGAATCTTGCTTCACTCATGCCGCTAATATAACTATACAGCGCTCTATAGGGATCGGGATCAGAAATGAACTCCCTAAAGTCAATAAAACAATCTTTTAGAACCATATTTTCAATGGCTGGCTCACCCCAATAAATAGGCACGCAACCGGCAAACAAACAGTCAAAGATCTTCTCGGTGACATATCCTGGAATATCTCGCGCATTTTCAAAGCAAATACTAAATTTTGACTTGGCATAAATCTCAAATTTGGTTTGCGCCACACCCTGATAGCTTTTAAATACCGGGCTACCTGTAATAAAAGGAATAATTTTCTCTAAGCGATATTGCAACTTACCTAGGGTTCCCAAGCGTTTTTGCGGCACCTTCCAACCATTACCGTACAAAGCAAAGTCTTGTGGAGCATTACGCTCAAACCAGCGAATAGCTCTTACTCTTTCGGAATACAACTCGCGCTGATCAATCGCATTAGCATGGCGATTGCTCGCAATTAATACGCACAATGTTTGGCGATTGGCAAATCCAGGATTGACTATCGCATTCACTTGAAAACCTGACGGCTGTACATTGGGATAGCGCATCTCAAACTTGGGAATATCTTTAGTCTGCTGTGCTAGCTTGTTTTGGGAATGGTTACTGAGTAGCGCCTGATCCCAGGTGTAGATACCGTCAAATTGATTCAAATAATTTGGGTCACCATTGATTGGTACGGTTAATTCAGTCTCAAAACGTACCAAGTAGTTTTTACATCCAGCAATCGGAATGATGGGGAGCGACTCCAGATACAGATTAAAGTCAGGTTGAATGTCCTGTAGCTGCAAGACATCAATAGTATGCAGTTGAATATTTTTTTGCTGTGCCTGTGACCTCAGAACCCGAAATGGCTCAAGGCAGTCATCGCGATTGCGGGGGCTATTAGGGTTAAAAAGATCATCATGACCCTCCTCCCAACCGACGATCCCTCCAACTAGCATAGACAACCAATCCTATTAGGTTACGCTTAAGACAAGCATTTCTGGCGTTAATGGTTTAATTATAGGGTTATGACTATTTATTCCTACCTTCAAGGGGGTCTTGGCAATCAAATGTTTCAATATGCGATTGCTAGAGCTCTTGCAAAGCATTATGGAACCGATTTTGCACTAAACCACAGCTGGTTTAACCGATCGTTACATGGAGATACTCCTAGAGAGCTGCAAATTGGTCTGCTCAACATTCCAAATGTGCCGCTAGTTAGCGCAGACTTTCCTCATAAACCAAACAAAATCTCTCGTTTCATTCAAAAATGTCTACCAATCAATCCATTAATCATTTATCAGAAAAGCGCCTTTGATTATGATCAAGCACTTTTCAATTTCACCGGCATCAGAAATAGAGATCTGTATCTTTCAGGATATTGGCAGGCTTACCCCTACATTCAATCTATTCAGAAACAGCTAAGAGAAGAGTTTCAAACCAAATCTCCACTCTCAAACCATTACCAAAAATATTTAGATCAAATCCAATCTACCGAATCAGTGATGGTGCATATTCGTCGAGGCGATTATGTGAACTCACCTGCAGCCTCCCAATTTCATGGCGTGCTACCCATCAGTTATTACCTATCCGCCATAGACGAAATTCGATCGCAAAAGCCGCAAGCGCATCTATTTATATTTTCTGATGATATTGCATGGGCCAAAAACGCTCTAGAGGATATTTCGGACAAAACGTTTATTGAACACACGTTATCCGGCGACGCAGCGGTAGAGGAACTGCAATTAATGATTGCTTGCAAACATCACATCATTGCCAATAGCACTCTTAGTTGGTGGGGTGCTTGGTTGAAAACATACCAGGATGGCATGGTCTATGCGCCCAATTACTGGGTCAACAATCAAAACCTCGAACTCAAGAATCTATTGCCAGCTGAGTGGCAAAAAATTTCTATTAAATCTAAGAACTAAAACCTTCCAATAAGGCTAGAAAAAGAAGCGGCCAATAAGCGCTCCATTCGAGTAAATGGAGTCATTAGACCGTTGCCTCGAAACTGGAAACGGGCATATAACTCTTGATTGGCCCCAATAGAAATATTAGGAATCTTTTGATTAATCAGCACCATAAATTGAATCCCATATTTCCAGCGCTTTAAAAAAGGTAGCGCTCTTGGCAAACATTTTTTTGGAATATTGAGGCGACGCAAATAATCTGCTTGCGCTTCAGAAAATACATTTCTTGCAGCCTGAAAATGATTTACGCTTGTTTGAGTTGAGTGCAATCGGTATGTAATGAGTTTCTTTTTTATATTAGCAAATCGATATCCTGCAAGCGCTATTTCGGTCCAAAGGCAATAATCCTCCGCATGAAGATAGGAAGCTTTATAAGGAAATTGCCTAAATATTTCTATGCGCCCCATCATGGCAGGGTTGCAAACTGGGCTGCAAACACTTAATAATGCGTGAATATCAGCATTTGAGTGACGTTGCTTTGAAGACTTAATCTGACCTGTTACTTGATTGAGCGTCCAATGATCAGCACCACACAAGTCAGCATGATTGGCCTCTAAAAAAGCAACTTGTTGCTCAAGGCGATCAGGATATGCGCGATCATCGGCATCCAATAGAGCGAGGTACTTGCCCTTTGCTAATTGTGCAATACGATTTCTGGTGGTAATTAGCCCCCTATTGCGATCTGAATAAACCTTCACAATGCGTGGATCTTGAAAACTATCAATAATTTCTCGCGTTCTATCAGTAGAACCGTCATCGACTATGATGAACTCAAAATTTTGATAGGTCTGCGCCAAAATACTTTCAATAGCCTCGGCAATATAACGCTCCGAGTTAAAGGCTGGCATCGATACCGTAACTAAAGGCTTCTTTTGAGATGTCTGCATGCGAGAAGATGATTGATGCTCGGTCATACTTGCAGGATGACTCATATCAGAAATAGCTTTGCAATAACCGAAGCAAGCGCTTTACCCTACGCAATGCCCTTGATGGCAATGATTTAGCAGGCGCGCCAAAATCCATTTCTGCCTCCCAAGCGGATTGATAAATAACGCCCATAAAATTTTGCCGCAACTTTAACTCTGTTTCTCCAATGCGCCGAGAAACATAGTATTGCCAGTCATAATGGTAGATTCTAAAGAGAGGCTCAATCATTCGTAATGGAATAGCTTGATATTTAAGCAATGCTTCTCCATACACTAGACTCTCAGGGTGTTTGGGCGTCACCAAATCCCACAACGTCATTCCTTTGGGCTCTAAATATTGACGATCTAAAGATTCCCATACTTTTGCAGACCAAATAAAAGGAGACGGGGCACAGTAATAATTAGGTCCCTCTCTATCAAATAATGATTTAACAGTTTCAGACTCTGTGCGCAGCTCGCTTTCAACACGCTGGTGACCTTGATTTGTTGCCATCTGAAAAAATTCTTTGTTCTGATGCAAAACGGTATAGGGATCGCCATCTGGCGCTAAAAAATCACTCTTAGAAAAATCCCGAATAAAAATACTGTCTGAATCAATACATAAGTAATTATTAGCCAGCCCAAGACGCCAAAATTCAGACTTAATGACTTGTTGTGCCAATCCACCACTTCTCATTTTCTGAATATCTTTTGGTGCGCGAGGATTAGCCCTAACAATCGATTCATCCGACACCCAATGGAAACTCTGCTTATCGCCTACAAGCGCAAAGAGTGCCTCTCGATCGGATTCAGGGGTAGAAATATAAAAAGGAATTGCATCGACATTATGTTTCTGCACAGACTCTAGCAAGCGCTTTACACGCAGTAGATCTCGTTGATACGATTTGCAATAAAGAACAAAATCCCGTGACATTAGGATTCGTAGCCCATTGGATTTTGAGACTGCCAACGCCAACTGTCTGCACACATTTGTTCTAGATTGCGTTCAGCACACCATCCTAAAAGATCGCGCGCCAAGGAGGGATCGGCATAGTAAAGCGCAACATCGCCAGGCCTTCTATCAGTCACTCGATAAGGAATAGGGCGACCGATGACTTTTTCATAGGCACGAATGACATCCATCACGCTATAACCAACGCCTGTTCCCAAATTGACCGTTAATGAAGGCTTGCCTGATAACAAATGTTCAACCGCTTTTACATGGCCGCGAGCCAAATCAACCACATGGATGTAGTCTCTTACTCCTGTGCCATCGGGGGTCTCCCAGTCATTGCCATAAACTTTTAATTCCTCCATACGACCTGCAGCAACTCGAGCAACCAAGGGAGATAAGTTATTTGGAATTCCATTTGGATCTTCACCAATCATTCCTGATTCATGCGCACCTATGGGATTGAAATATCGCAAATACGCTACACGCCATTTTGAATCTGATTTCTCAAGATCACGCAATATTTGCTCACTCATTAGCTTAGTCTGTCCATAAGGATTTTCCGGCTTCAAATCTGCGTCTTCTTTCACAGGGCTTACATCTGGATCACCATATACGCATGCAGAAGAACTAAAGACAAAATGATGGCAACTATGCTTTTGCATTACTTGCAAAAGAGCAATCAATCCACTGATGTTATTTTCATAATAAAGAAGAGGATTAGAGTAGGACTCGCCAACAGCTTTGAGTGATGCAAAGTGCACTACCCCTTTGATGGGAAATGATTGAAAAACGGACTCTAAAAAAACAGGGTCGCAAACGTCGCCCTGAAGAAATTCTAATTTTTTACCAGAGAGTTTTTCTAGGCGCGCCAATACCTTCGGGCTTGAATTAATAAAGTTATCAATACCAATGACGCGCTGACCAGCTTGGAGCAATTCAAGCCAAGTGTGTGAGCCTATGTATCCTGTGGCGCCTGTTAAAAGAATCATTCCAATCTATCTGCCATTCTCAGCATTTGCATCACTCGGTCACTATAAACATGGCACCCTTATCGACCCCCGAGCGGGACCATAAGGGGTGGGAGGCTGATTTTCCCGATTTAGCCGTTATTATTGAATTATATGAAACCTATAGGCTCAAACCGCTCTTTTTCGTTTTTGAGCGCCTTGATTATCCTGATTAGCAGTACCTTGCTGGCTGTTTGGTCGCTGACCAATACGATTGGCTTACGTAATGCGCTTTTAGCGCTTGGCGCCCTCACCGCCCTATTGCTTCTGAGGCAATATTCCAAAATACCGACAGCAAATATCAGCCAAGGTAATTTCAAGCAATCCAAACTACGATTTTTGCCCATCATTTTGTCCATTTGCATGTTGGCCTGGGTGATCATGCATTACCTGTTATTTACCCAAGAACCAGGGCAGCAATTCAAAGAGCTCACCAGCACATGGTTAAGAGTCTTGGAGGCACTTCTAATCGGAGCGGCAACTGGGATTGCATTACAGCAACATCCTCGACGAGCACAATTTTTGTGGTTTGGAATTTTATGTAGCTTTGCTTACTTGCTTAGTCACTATTTAATAGCGTATTCGCATTCTGGGCAACTCTTCATGCCCAATTATTATTTCACCAGCCCATTTGGAAATAAGATCAACACTGTATTGATGGGTGGCATCTTTATTAGCGCTGTTTGCGGCTCCTCTGCTGCTACCCTTCTCCACAATCGCCCTCAATACGCATGGCCTATCTATTGCTTTTGGGTATTAGGCACCTTTTTAATTCTCTTTGCCTTTACCACCATTATTGATACACGCAATGGGGTTGGCGTGGGCATCATTTTGCTGGCAAGCTGGGCTTTCTTTATTGGCATTTCTAAATCAGTACGGCAAATCCGTTTAGGAAAACTCGATTGGAAGGTTGGCTTAGCAACACTCATTCCTGCGCTACTCATCATTTTGTTTGTACAGCAACACTTAAGTATCAACCGTGGATGGAATCACTTCATCGACGACGTCAGTGTTGCCATCAAAATTGATGAAGTGCCTCATTGGCAAGATGTTAAAAAATATGGCTACCCTAAAACCGACAATGGCGAGCAGGTGTACCCCAACAACTATGAACGGGCTGCCTGGGCAACTGCTGGCATCCGCTCACTTATTCAAAATCCCCTTGGCTATGGAATGCTTGAACACTCCCTAGGTAAAGTCATACGACAATCTTTTCCAGAGGCAATGATTCGCTCTTCGCATAGCGCTTGGATTGATCTGGGATTGGCCTTTGGAGTTCCAGGGCTCATTTTCACATTGGGTGCATTACTGTCGACAATAGTGGTTGCACTAAAAACACAGTCTGAGAATCGCTTAGTGGCAATATGGATTGCAGCGGATTTACTGCTCACTTTCACTATTGCAGAGGTTAGCAGCAAACATACGATTGAGATTTTATTTTTCTGTATTGCATTACTAAACACCATGCTTTTAGCGCCAAAGAATGAGCGCGCTGTTCACTAGCAGTTTTTAAAGCTCTAGTAAGCGTTTTTATTCACAAATCCGCGGAAGATAGTGAAGAAAATAATTTTGAGATCTAGCCAAAGAGACCAGTTTTCAATGTAGTACAAATCGTGTTCAATACGGGCATTGAGGTCGGTGTCACCTCGCCATCCATGAATCTGCGCCCAACCGGTAATACCGGCTTTCACCAAATGCTTTTTCATGTAGTCCGGAATTTCTTTTTTGAATTGCTCAACAAAGATCGGTCTTTCAGGTCTGGGACCCACGATCGACATCTTGCCTTGCAGTACATTAAAAAATTGCGGCAATTCATCTAGACTGGTTGAACGCAACCATTTTGAGAATGGTGTAACCGATTTATTGGCAGAACCTCCCCAAACGACTTTGCCATCTTCAAGATCGACTGGCATGGTTCTAAATTTGTAAATCTCGAAGACTTCGCCATTCCAGCCCACCCGCTCTTGGCGATAGAGAATCGGGCCCGGAGAACTCAATTTGACCCCAATGGCCAATATCAGCATCAGCGGACTAATGAAAATTAATATCAAGATGGAAAGCACATAATCTTCCATCGATTTAAGAAATAAATTCATGCCTGTCATGGGCGTGCCATACAGATCAATCATCTGCATACCCAAGACTTCACTGACACCATGATTAATCAAGCGGAATGAAAACCAATCCGGCACAAATCGGATTGTGGCAGTACTCATCTGCAAATGCTCCATGACCATGCGCATTTGTGAGCCGTCGCCCATTGGTAATGCCAACCAAATTTCATTCAGGGGTTGCTTCGCGAGCTCATGTAATTTAGCAGCATCCAGATCTCTCAAGTGGTGTTGAACCCGATAGCCCGACCAGGAAGATTCATTAATGCGCCGGGCAATTTCATCAGCGGTACCGCCCGATCCCACAATGGCGATATGTCGCAGATTCACGCCTTTGCTGCGATAACGTCGAATTAAAACGTAACTAAATAATCTGCTGCCACACAATACGAATAAGCTGATCACTGCCCAAGAGCCAAGCCACAAACGAGAATACATTTCGGTGGATTTGCTAAACACCAACCAAATCAATATCAAAATCCAGGTTTTTAAAACGCCACTAGCAACCTGTCCAAATAAGGCCATTAAGTTTCCACCACGCCAAGAACGATAAGCGCGGTTTGTTAAAAATAAATATGCCAAACTGGCGAGCAACATCAAAGCGGCATAGCGCTGCAAATCCAATTCAGGATCTTTAAAAATCTGGATGGCAAAGAAGGTGCATAAACCGACCAAGTTAATGATCAAAAAATCAAAAACGCGGATCAGGTAAGAATTAATGAGGAAGGATGCAGCCATCGCCGTATTTTGCAGTACTACGACACATTCATGGAAAATTTACGCAAAGCAGCGACTACATCATCTACAGAAATTTGATCCATGAGATAAGTGGGGTGAACGGGGTACTCAAAACCCAAGTTCAGAAACGCCCCTCCCTCATTGGGGCCTAGGCCCAAAATCACAGTGCGGTCAGCATGTGGACTACCTGGATACACTGGGCCCCAGCGCAAGGGATTGGTGGGACCATGCAACGCAACCAAGGGCGCCCCCAATAAGGCAGCCAGATGCATCGTGCCCGTATTGACAGCAATCACCGCTGCAGCAGACTGCAAATAGGTTGCCGTCTCTAGAAGACTGGCTTTACCAGCAAGATTTATTAAGGCTTGCCCTTGAGAATGTCCAATTTGCTCACATAAAATTCTGGCTCGGTCGCCATCGCTGGGACCTCCAGTGATCACAACGCCATACCCAGCTGTAATGAGCCTTTTTGCTAAATCCACCCAGCGATCGATTGGCCACTCCCGAAGTTCAAAGCGGTTACCGCTGGCCCAAGGATGCAAAACTACATAAGGTTGCCTAATTTTTAAGCAATTTGCCTCTAATAAGCGAGATACTGCGATAGGAGGCGATAAGTTGGAGCGAAGCCCTAAAGGGTTCAATAAAGCCCCAAAATTGCTCAATTCATGCACTTTTGGGCTATGTTTTACAGAGTCATCATAGGCAAAGTGGCGATTTTGCCCCTCTGTTTCAAAGCCAATCGTCCAGCGAGCTCCGCTAAAAGCAGCCACTACCGCGCCAATCCGAGACCATTGGGAAGTGTCAATCAAGAGATCCACTGGGTGTTTTCTCATCACCGAAATGGCTTGCCAAGGCTTGGTAATAGGCACCAAAACCAATTGGTCATACCCCTCAATGAGCTCAAAAGTGACTGCATTTGCTGGGGTGGCAAATATCGTGATTTTGCTCTCTGGATAGGCTTTTTTCAGGTCTGCAATCAAACTAGAGGCTAATAGGGCATCCCCAATGGCCGCAAAAACACAGAGTCCAATTCGTTGAAATTGCGCAGGTTGAGGTCTTTTATGGCGAAAAAGCGACCAAATCCATAGAGATGGCACGCCAATCCAGCGATCGAGCTTACGCAAGAATGTTCTACCGCGCTCAGCTTTGCCCAATGCCCTCACCTATATTTAGCCCTGAAATACATCCCATTGTATTTCCTAAACTTTTGAATATGCCATCTAAAGAAATGAGCCCGCTAGGCGCGGGAACGTGATTTAAAACAATTTACAATAGCGTATTTACCATTCATCGAATTTCTGAAGAAAAATCCCATGTCAAAAAATAAAGTTGCCCTCATTACTGGTATTACTGGCCAAGATGGTGCGTATTTAGCCGAGTTATTACTCAAAAAGGGCTATGAAGTACATGGGATTAAACGTCGCACCTCTCTTTTTAATACTGATCGTATTGATCACCTCTATCACGATCCGCATATCGAAGGCTCTAAGCTCACTTTGCATCATGGTGACCTCACCGATTCTTCTTGCCTGATTCGCATCATTCAACAAACTCAGCCAGATGAAATCTACAACTTGGCTGCGCAATCCCACGTTGCAGTGTCTTTTGAAGAGCCTGAGTACACCGCTAACTCCGATGCATTAGGTGCACTACGTATTTTGGAAGCAATTCGCATCCTCAAATTAGAAAAGAAAACCCGCTACTACCAAGCATCGACTTCTGAACTCTATGGCTTGGTTCAAGAGATTCCACAAAAAGAAACGACGCCGTTTTATCCGCGCTCACCTTATGCAGTGGCCAAGCTCTATGCTTACTGGATCACCGTGAACTATCGTGAAGCCTATGGTATCTATGCTTGTAACGGTATTTTGTTTAACCATGAGAGCCCGATTCGCGGTGAGACTTTTGTAACTCGTAAAATTACTCGCGCCTTAGCGCGCATCAAGCTCGGTTTGCAAGAGTGCTTATACCTTGGCAACTTAGATGCCAAGCGTGACTGGGGCCATGCGCGTGACTATGTCGAGATGCAGTGGCTCATGCTCCAACAAGCAGAGCCAGAAGACTTTGTGATTGCTACTGGCGTGCAATACAGCGTGCGTCAATTTATTGATTACGCCGCCGAAGAACTCGGCATGAAGATCACTTGGAAAGGCCAAGGCGTTGATGAAAAAGGTTACGATGCCAACGGTAAATGCATCGTGGCAGTTGATCCACGCTACTTCCGCCCTACTGAAGTAGAAACCCTCTTAGGCGATGCAACCAAAGCCAAAGAAAAACTCGGCTGGGTGCCTGCAACTTCATTTGAAGATCTCGTTAAAGAGATGGTACGTGAGGACCTCAAAGGTGCTGAGCGTGATGAATTAGTAAAAAAACACGGCTACAGCACTCTCAGTCGCAATGAATAAAGACGCCAAGATTTATGTCGCTGGTCATCGTGGGATGGTGGGCAGTGGTATCACTCGTCTGCTCAAATCCCGTGGCTACCAAAATGTGATTACAAGTACCCACGCAGAATTGGATCTATTGGATCAAGCTGCGGTACATGCCTTCTTGCAAAAAGAAAAGCCAGACTACATTTTTATTGCGGCAGCAAAAGTGGGTGGCATTCAGGCAAACAATATTTACCGCGCGGATTTTATTTACCAAAATCTCATGATTGAGTGCAATCTCACGCATGGCGCCTATTTGGCAGGCGTGAAGCACTTAATGTCTCTAGGCTCAAGTTGCATCTACCCTAGAGACTGCCCTCAGCCAATCAAAGAAGAGTATTTGCTCACCGGCCCCTTAGAGCAAACCAATGAGCCTTATGCTTTGGCCAAAATTGCTGGCATTAAGCTGTGTGAGAACTACAACCGTCAGTACGGCACAAAATACGTGAGCGTCATGCCAACCAACCTTTATGGTCCGGGAGATAACTACGACTTAAATAACTCCCATGTGCTGCCAGCCCTGATTCGCAAGGCACATGAAGCTAAATTACGTAAAGACTCCCACTTAATGGTGTGGGGTTCAGGCAAACCACGCCGCGAGTTCTTACACGTGGACGATATGGCCAGAGCCTGCGTCATGCTCATGGAACAAGGCTATGACGGCTCTTTTGTGAATATTGGCTGCGGCAACGACATCACAATCCGCGAATTGGTCGAAGAGGTGGTCTCGGTAGTCGGTTTTGAAGGGGAATTACAGTTTGACACCTCAAAACCCGATGGCACCCCCCAAAAACTATTGGATGTCAGTAAAGCCAACGCCTTGGGCTGGAAGGCTGAAATTGCCCTGCGCCCAGGTATCCAGGATGCTTATCACTGGTTCTTGGAGCATGTGGCGCCAACTTTGAAGTAATTGAGTTGGTAAAAATATGCTTTTGAAAACAGGGGGTCTCTTGACCCCCTTTTCTTTAGGTAAAATTTGCCGATGAATCTTAACTTTTCGATGGTAATTATCTGTGGGGGAGCCGGCTCCCGTCTGTGGCCCGTTTCTCGTGAGAACCGTCCAAAAGTATTTATGCCGGTGGCCAGTCAACACTCACTCCTTAGTGAAACTGCCAATCGCATTACCTCTACCAACCCATGGCTTTGTATCGTGACTTCTGAAAGTCTAGGTTTTCAAGTGGTTGCGGATTTAAAAGATTCCGAGCAAGAAGCCAAGCTCACCATTATTGAACCTTTGCGACGTAACACCGCTCCTGCGGTGCTCTTTGCTGCCTTGGCCGCCAAAGACGCTGGTCGTGGTGATATTCCAATGCTAGTCTTGCCAGCCGATCATGTCATTCATGACAAAGTCGGTTTTGAAATGGCTGTTTCCAAGGCGGTTGATTTTGCACAAGAAGGAAACCTAGTCACTTTTGGCATTCCCCCAACCCACGCAGAAACTGGCTATGGTTATCTTAAGCTCGGTAAGGCGGTACACACTCCACGCAATGCTGAAGGTCGCATTGTTGAGCAATTTGTTGAGAAGCCTGCACTTTCAGTAGCCGAGCAATATGTTGCCGCTGGTAACTACCATTGGAACTCAGGCATGTTCTGTTTTACGCCGAATACTTTGATTAAGGTAGCTGGCGATATTGCCCCTAAATTGTTGCAACAAGTGCAAACTTGTTGGCAAGCAAGCACGCAGAATCAATCTGGCAACAGTTCGCTGACGCTGGACAAAACTACGATGGCTACCATTGAAGATATCTCTTTGGATTACGCCATTATGGAAAAAGCGCCCAATGTCGTTTCCGTCAATGCCAGCTTTGATTGGGATGACGTGGGCTCTTGGGATGCGATGGCAAAACATTTTCCCGAAGATGAGCATGGCAATGCCGCACAGGGCAAAGCCATTTTTGTAGACTCTTCTAACAACTTTGTTTTTGGTCGTGAGCGCTTAATTGCTGCAGTCGGCCTAGATAACCTTATCATCGTTGATACGCCAGACGCTCTGCTGGTTAGCGCTAAAGGGCATTCTCAGTCCGTCAAGAAAGTGGTTGATTCACTGAATAAAGCACAAGATGAACGTGCTAGCTATCACAGCACCGTGCATCGTCCTTGGGGCACATACACAGTGATCGAAGAAGGTCCTGATTACAAAATTAAACGTATTGTGGTGCACCCAGGCGGAAAACTTTCCTTGCAAATGCACCACCATCGTAATGAGCACTGGGTGGTCATTGCTGGCAAAGCAGAAATCGTTAATGGTGACAAGGTCTTGCACCTCAATGCCAATGAATCTACCTACATCCCCAAAGAAACGCAGCATCGCCTGACCAATTTGGGCGATACACCTTTGGTGATTATTGAAGCTCAAGTCGGCGACTACTTAGGCGAAGACGACATTGTGCGCTTTGAGGATCAGTACGGCAGGGCTTAAGTACCCTAACCGTTAACCTTAAATCGTTTCCAGAATCTTTTGCACGGCTTGGTTCACGCCCACTGGACTACCCAATACTGGGTTGAGATTTTTCTGCTGCCAATCTAACCAAATTTTTTCTAGAGTCATCGCAATACCAGACTCGTCACCACTAGCACTCAAATAAGCATTGCGGGCACTAAGCATCTCATTTAACTGGGGATTGCGATGCGTGATCCCCCAGATAGGACGACCTGTCCACAAATAATCATAGAGTTTTGAAGGAATGTATTCAGCGCATTCTTCACCCTGTCCATGCAACAAAATCAAGACATCAGCCTGCTGCATTTTTTCAATAACCTGCTCCCTGCCAGAGATACCGGACCGAGGATCTTTTTCCAGGCGGCCATGGGTCACCACCACATCATCAAGTCCGCAGCGCTCAACAAATTCTACTGAAAGGGCGTCCAAAGAAGCGCCATATACATGAATGCGGATATGAGCGCGCGCTTCTGGACGCTTTGCAAATAGTGCATTGAACGCAGACAGAATGGTTGATAAAGAGCGATCTTTTGCTAATGATCCAAAGTGGCACAGATTTAAGTACTCAGAGTATTGGTGTTTGGTTGTAAATTGTGTGTGACTTGGAGGCTCTGCCCCTGGGGTCACCACAAATCCGTGAGCGTTCTTTGGAGTGCCCAACTCTGGATTACGTACCTTTGCATAATGCAATGCACCTTCAGTTAACCACCAAACATAATCCGCATGCTGACATAACTTCTTCTCTAAGAATTGCCTAAAGGCAGCATCGCGATTGGTTGGTTTTTCAAAGCCTTGGTCTTGAGGGCTTTTACGAATCACCAGCGGGTCATGAATCTCGCTGATCAACTCAATACCTGTCGACTTTTTTAACCATAAACCTGCTAGATGCGCCGACCATGCGCCTCCACTGGAATACACCACATCCACTTTGCCACTACGAATCAGTTTCCGACCGTGAAGAAAAGCAGGGATAGCCCAAGACCACTGACTTGAATACCCTAGTAATAATTTCTCAATAGCAATGAATGGTGCTAGCAACAACGATACTGTGCGAGTCGTAATTTTGTAAAACCAGCCACGCCCATATTGATTGGCGATCCAATGACGAAAGTCAAACCGAAAACCGGCTGGACCCCATGCTAAAAATTGATGATGTGCAAAGCGCTCATCCTTGATCCCTGTAATGGCACTAAAGACGATCGGTTGTACGCCCGCTTCGAGCAAGTGAGGAATCTTATCGGTCACTGTCAAGCTGGCAGCGCGACCATCCATATTAAAACCGTGCGACAGTATCAGCCAACGCTTTTTTTCTGGAGCAACCAAGATCTGCGGCATCACTGTCATCAAGCCCGATGCGCTATTTAATTACCCGCAACGATGGACATCACCGCCATACGAACCGCAATACCAAAGGTCACTTGATTCAAAATAACGGCCTGCGGACCATCAGCAACAGCGGAATCAATCTCCACTCCACGATTCATGGGGCCTGGGTGCATCACAATGGCGTCCGATTTCGCAAGCGCCAAGCGCTGAGGGTTTAAACCATACTGCTTGAAAAATGCATCGCCCTCTGGAACTTGACCTGCTTCCATACGCTCTTTCTGAATGCGCAAAGTCATCACCACATCAACGTCCTTAAGTCCTTCTTCCATCGTATGAAAGACTTTGACGCCCAACATATCCAAATTGCTTGGCAAAAGACTTTCTGGACCGATCGCGCGAATATCTTCGCAACCTAAAGTAGTGAGTGCATGAATATTGGATTTCGCTACTCGGGAGTGGACGATATCACCGACAATTGCCACTTTGAGCCCTTTGAATTGCTGCTTAAAGTGACGCATGGTGTACATGTCCAATAAACCTTGCGTAGGGTGCTGATGACTACCATCACCTGCATTAATCACGTGCACATGAGGCGGCACATGCGTAGCAATTTCAATAGGTGCACGAGATACACTGTGGCGCACTACAAAAATATCGGCCTGCATCGCGACTAAGTTATCAATCGTGTCCAGTAAGCTTTCACCCTTCGCGGTGGAGGAAGTAGAGATATCCAAATTGATCACATCCGCTGAGAGGCGCTTAGCCGCAATCTCAAAAGTCGTTCTCGTACGGGTAGAGTTTTCAAAGAAGAGATTAAATACGCTTTTACCCCTGAGTAAAGGGACTTTCTTGACCTCTCTAGAAGGATCAGTAACGCTGACAAACTGTTTGGCAGTATCGAGAATATGCAAAATTTGCTCTTTTGGCAGACCTTCCAGCGTCAGTAAATGGGTTAACTCACCATTGGCGTTAAATTGATTCACTACATTTGATCCTAAATTTTTGCTCATTCGGTGCGCTCCTCAAGTACGAAGCTCAATTTACCTGCGCCGTCTTTTTGTAAGACCAAGATTTGCTCATCAGCCACTTGAACCGTTTCGCCTACAAAATTCGCGCTCACCGGTAGTTCACGATGACCACGATCTGCTAGCACCATCAGTTCGACTTTAGCGGGACGACCAAAATCGAATAATTCATTTAAAGCAGCGCGCACTGTTCTTCCAGTAAACAGCACGTCATCAATCAAGATGACATTTGTACCATTGACATCAAATGGCAAATCGGTTGTCATGGTGCTTGCAGTGCGAAGTGCAGTCATACCTTTTTCAGCATAATCATCACGATGAAAAGCGACATTAATCACGCCATAACGTGATAATCCCAAGTCGCTCGCTAAGCGCTCAGCTATCCAAGCTCCGCCAATTGCCAAGCCAGCAATCTCAAAAGGGGATTGCTGCGCACGCTTGCGCATCGCATCGAGCATTTTCTCGTACAACAATTCAGCATTCATTGACTATTTCCTGCATTTCATTCATTTAATCTTGGTCAACCTTTGACACCGACGCCTCTGCAAAATATTGCTCCAAAATCACCGCAGCAGAATGGGCATCTAGATTGTCCTGCATCTGGGCATTACTCTCCAAAATAGCCGAGCTATAACGCTCGTCTACCCAAATCACTGGCAAATTCAGCCTGCCTTTCAGCTGATTGCCAAATCGGGTTGCTCTCTCGGTCATTTCGTGGGTTGCGCCATCGGGATGCAATGGCCTGCCCACAACCAATAAATCTGGCTGCCATTCGTTTACTAAGGAACCAATCTCCTGAAACAAGCCATCAGCATTAGGGGCTACGATGGTTTTAAGCGCTTGTCCTATGCGAGTCACCGAATTACCTACAGCTACACCAACTCTTCGTGTTCCATAATCAAATGCCATTACCGTCTGAGCAACTCCTGTAATAGCGTTCGACTTAGGCATGCCCCGCCTCTCCTGAGAGATGAGACAAATCAAAACCCAGATGGCCCATTGTTTTTTCATAACGCTTTGCAGCTGGAGTATTAAAAATAATCTCCATCATTTGCTCGCGAGACAATGGCACATTCATCCAACCATTGAGAGTAATTTCTTCTTCTAGCTGACCAGCTCCCCAGCCAGCGTAACCCAAGGTCATTAAAAATTTTCTTGGCCCGTTACCAATCGCCACCGCTTCGAGCACATCTTTTGAAGTGGTCATTGTCAAACCACCTGGAATGATCAGGGAGGAGCTATAAGAGAGATGAGGATTGGATTCGTGCAAGACGAAACCGCGCTCAATTTGCACGGGCCCACCAAAATAAACAGGCTGCTCCAATAAGGGCGCAATTTCTAGCTTGAGATCAATCTTGTCAAACAGATCACCTAAATCTACTTGGGTAGGTTTGTTTACCACTAAACCCATTGCACCACGCTCATTATGCTCAAAGAGATAAACCACAGAGCCAGCAAAATTGGCATCTACCATGCCTGGCATAGCAATTAAAAATTGATTAGCTAAATGGTCGGCTGAATAGGAGATCAAAGATCCGTTGTCAGGATTTTGAGGGGCTTTATTGGCCGTATTCATAAGACCCTATTTTACCGAATCTCTAGATTTTTCCCGTAATCTTGTACGCAACTAGGCCAATGAGTTCATGGAGCAAGCGATTCCAGTTTTGCGCACCATAAACGAGGTCAAAAGAGGTCCACTGCAGAGTGTGGGCAGTTTGATAATCGACTGGCAATGGCAATACAAGAATGCCTTGCTTTTGGAATATTTTGATGGATCGATACATATGACTGGCAGAGGTCACCAAGATCCATGGTTTTAACTGGCCATCTGCATTCTTCATTCCAACAGTGTCGATGATGGGTTTGACATACAGCGCATTCTCATAGGTATTGCGCGATTGATTCTCGAAATGCACCTTCTGAGAATCAATCCCCTGCTCATCAATCAAGCGTTTAAAACTGTCTGCCTCTGAAATGCCCTTTGGATTCACGGCCCCAGAAAATCCGCTATATACCAATGGCAAATCTGGATAACGATGAACTAGTTCTAGCGCTTTGGTAACACGCTCTGCAGCTGCTCCAATCGCGACCTCATCGCGATCAAGTCCAATTTGGCCACTTTCAATTGCGCCACCTAGCACTACGATGCCGCCAATATTCTCCTGAGAAAGCTTCGCCAATTCAGATTTAGCCACTGAATCTTCTAGCGCTCTTAGCAACGCCTCTGCCGTTGGAATCCATCCAATAATCAACAAATCCAATAAAGCCAAAACCAAAAAGCGTTTTACTAACGCCAACTTTCTTAGCAACAAAAAGTAAAGGCTGAGAACAACGAACAATAGTGCCCAATTGAGGGGTTCGATACAAAACTGCACTACTTTCGAAAGAATAAAGAAAATCGTATCAAGCATGACTCAGAATCTTAATCCTTTTACTTCATTCCTCTTCAACAAATTATTGTATTTAGCCCTAATATAGGGGTTATGCAAAAAGCACTCGTTTGGCTCCGCCGTGATCTTCGTCTTTATGACAATGCTGCGCTTCACCACGCCCTTCAAGAGAGCGCCCAAGTTTGGCTAGCATTTATTTTTGATACAAACATCCTCAATCCGTTGCTTAAAGAGGATAAGGATGATCAAGGCAAAAGACTATTGACTCACGATCGCCGGGTAGATTTTATTTGGCAAGGTCTACAACAAATCGATGCAGAACTTCGCGCCCTAGGTGGCGGTTTGATAGTGCGTTTTGGTAAGCCTACAGAACTCATTCCACAAATTGCTAAAGATCTTGGCGTTAACACAGTTTTTACGAATCATGATTACGAGCCATCAGCCATTGCACGTGATGCGCAAGTTGAAAAAAGTTTGGATCAATTAGGCATCGCATTTAAAGACTACAAGGATCAAGTCATCTTTGAAAGAAAAGAGATACTGACCAACTCGAATACCGTGTTTTCAGTTTTCACGCCCTATAAAAATAGTTGGCTCAAAAACCTACAAGCAAAAGATCTCGCTGCTTTTGACTGCACCCCCAAACCAGGACAAATTGCTTCTGTTCCAAAAAAATTCGATTTTCCTTTGCCCACTCTGGAGTCTATGGGCTTTTGCCCAACGGGGATCGAGAGCTACCTACCCCCTGGATCTCAAGGAGGCCAGGCTTTTTTGGAAGACTTTCTTCATCGTATTGATCAATACCAAGTTGGCAGAGATTTTCCAGCTGTCAAAGGTGTGAGTTACCTCTCCACCCATCTACGCTTTGGCATGCTATCGATTCGCGGACTTGTACGTGAGGCACATCGTCGCATGCTAGCTGGCAGCATGGGTGCAACGATTTGGTTAAGTGAACTCATATGGCGCGATTTCTATTTCATGATTTTGGCCAACCACCCACGCTTAGCAGAAGGCAAATCTTTCAAACCAGACTATGACAATATTGTTTGGGAAAGTGGCAATACTGCCAAGAAGTTGTTCACCGCTTGGTGCGAAGGTAAAACGGGTTTCCCCTTAGTTGATGCCGCAATGCGTCAGCTCAATCAAACCGGCTATATGCATAATCGCTTGCGCATGGTAGTGGCTAGTTTTTTGACAAAGGATTTAGGAATAGATTGGCGCTGGGGCGAAGCCTATTTTGCGCAGCACCTCAATGATTTTGAGCTCTCATCAAACAATGGAGGCTGGCAGTGGGCATCCTCTTCTGGATGTGATGCGCAACCTTACTTTCGGATCTTTAATCCCACTACTCAATCAGAAAAATTTGACCCTGAGGGAAAATTTATTCGCCGCTACTTGCCCCAATTGGAAAAACTCTCCAAAAAATCCATTCATGCACCCTGGAAAGCCGGTCAGATTGAGCTCGAGGTCGCTGGGATTCAGCTAGGTAAGGACTATCCATTACCTATTGTTGACCATGATGAAGCGCGCAAGAAAACCTTGGTGCGCTACAGCGTGGTGAAAAAAGTAGATTAGTCTCACTCAAATCTTCATGCCCCGTTCTAAAATGGGGCATGAGCAAAATTTATGCGGTAGGTGACGTTCAAGGATGTGCGCCTTCGCTAAAAGCCCTTGTTAAAAAACTCCCTAAAGAATCCAAAATGATTTTTTTGGGTGATCTCGTCAATCGTGGCCCTGATTCACTTGGCGCTTTACGCTACCTAAAATCGCTTCAAGAATCTGGTCGGGCTGAATGCATTTTGGGCAATCATGATCTCCATCTACTGGCGATCGATGCTGGCATTCGGCAGACTAAAGGCTTGGATACTGTAGATGCCATACTCAAAGCAAAAGACCGCGATGAGTTAATTGATTGGGTACGCAATCGCCCCTTAGCTTTAAGTAATGGCAAATTACTCGCGGTTCACGCTGGAGTTCTGCCTCAATGGGATTTACAACAAACTATCGAGTGCGCCCAAGAAGTTGAGAAAGTGCTACGCAGCAAATCCTATAAAACCTTTTTAGGCAATATGTATGGCAATACCCCGAACCTATGGCGCAACTCACTCAAAGGGTATGAGCGCCTGCGGGTAATTACAAATGCGCTCACCAGAATGCGGTTTTGCAAACCTAACGGTCAAATGGAATTTGAGAGCAAAGAAGGTTTAGAAAAAGGCCCGAAAGGTTTTATTCCGTGGTTCAAGGCGCCAAATAGAAAAACGCGAGAGCATGTGATTTATTTTGGGCATTGGTCTACGCTCGGTTTAATGCGTAAAGCGAACGTAGTTGGTCTTGATACAGGATGCGTCTGGGGTGGAAAACTCACTGCCATTGAGATTTCGGAAACTCACAAAGATAAGAAAAGCGCACAGATTATTCAGGTGGATGGATATGACCATCCATTACGCATGTAAACGTCTGTATAAATTAACTAAGCACCTAGCTTTTGAAAAGCTTTATCAGCAGCAGCAATGATGGCACTAATCACTGCATCATCATGAGTCATCGAGGTAAAGCCAGCCTCATATGCAGATGGAGCTAAATACACCCCTTCATCTAACATCAGATGAAAAAATTGCTTGAATGCTTCGATATTGGTTTTTGTAACCGCTTCATATGAGCTTGGGACTTCTTTAGAAAAATAAAACCCAAACATTCCGCCAACACTATCTACTGCAAAAGGAATATTGGCTTTATCCGCCATTTGCTTCATACCTGCCATTAACTTTTGTGTTTGCGATGTCAGATTTTCAAAGAATCCTGCCCGAGAAATAATCTCCAATGTTTTTAAGCCAGCGGCAACTGCCACAGGATTACCGGAGAGAGTTCCTGCTTGATAGACATTTCCTAAAGGCGCTAACCTAGACATGATTTCTCGCTTGCCACCAAAGGCAGCGATGGGCATACCGCCGCCCATTACCTTGCCTAAGCAAGTAAGGTCGGGTTGAATGCCCTGAAGAGATTGGGCGCCACCAAGAGCGACCCTAAAGCCCGTCATGACTTCGTCATATATCAGAACACTGCCATATTGATTCGTGAGCGAACGAATCGCATTCAAAAACGCTTTGGAGGGCTGAATCAAATTCATGTTGCCAGCAATAGGCTCAAGAATGACTGCAGCAATTTGATCACCTTGCTTTTTAAACACCGCCTCAATTGCTTCTACATCGTTATACGGCAGCACTAAGGTATGCTTCACTAGATCTTGCGGCACTCCTCCTGAGGATGGCGCATTTTGGGTGGAGTCTGCAAACGTTAATAAGCCAGAACCCGCCTTCACTAATAGGCTGTCGGCATGGCCGTGATAACAACCTTCAAACTTAATAATGACATCGCGACCTGTATATCCACGCGCCAAACGAAGAGCGCTCATCGTGGCTTCTGTGCCACTAGAGACTAAGCGAACTTGTTCAACACTAGGAACTAGCGCGCAAATGCGCTCTGCTAATTCAATTTCGCCTTCAGTAGGTGCGCCATAACTAAAACTCGTTTCTGCTGCTTTTTTGACTGCCTCAACTACCTCTGGATTTGCGTGCCCCACAATCATGGGACCCCAAGACATAATCAAATCGATATAACGCCTATTCTCAGCATCCCAAAAGTAAGGGCCTTGTGCTTTAGTGACGAAACGTGGTGTTCCTCCCACCTGACGAAATGCGCGGACCGGAGAATTCACTCCACCAGGGATGGTCTTTTGTGCACGCTCAAATAAGACGTCGTTTTGACTCACTGTTTCCTCAGCTAACGTAGTTTATAAAGCCATCATTTCAAAATCTTCTTTGCGCGCGCCGCACTCCGGACAGGTCCAGTTCATGGGCACATCCTTCCATAAGGTGCCTGGAGGAATGCCTTCATCCGGCAGGCCAGCGGCTTCGTCATACACCCACCCACAAATCAGACACATATATGTTTTAAATTCCATTGCTCAACTCTCCAGTCATTTCCAGTAGATTTTCTACATTCTTTATTTATTTTAAAGGGCTTATCCGTTTGTGGAACTTTCGTTATTTAAGCGCTTTTCATGCATTTCAAATTTAAATAATCGACATTCCAACGGTCCATTAAATAACGGCGTTCTCTTAGACTCTTTAATGCGAAGTTGGCCAGGAAGCGCCATATCGGCAGTCAAAACAAACACGTTCCATCCGCCAAATGTATCTTTTAAATGCTGTCCAAACTGGCGCAAAAATTCCACAAATTTTGGATCTTGCTCTTCTTGGGCTTGGAGTTTTTTTAACGATTCACGACTTGTGCGCTTAGCGCTTTGGCGGCCTGTTTCTAGATTCAGCTCATAGCGATTTTCAACATCACTGAACTCATCATTTTTATCACGCAAACTACGATCTTGACCACGACCACCTTTAATGACAAGACGCTCCCCATAGGGGGGATTTAGCAACATCGTGCCGTGAATAACACCACTTGGAGGTTTGCTAGCCATCGCATCAATTTGCCGAACCATAGGTTGATCAGGCAATTGCGCTCTTTGCCAGTTGCCTTGATACATCGCTACTAATCGCTCGTTAATGTCTCCACCATAAATTTTTAGAGAATCCACGGAAGAAAATTGCTTGCGCTTTTCTAATATGCGAGTGAGTGCTGCTTCTTTTAAATGAGCCCAACTCTCCTGCTCAGCAGATTCCTGAAACGGCTTTAATCGTTGAAAACCAAAGCCATGCGCCGAAGTAACCAATGGACGATAAGCCAGTCTACTTGGCTTAGCATCGTTCCCATACATGCCCGCTCGAATTGCCCCAGGAGGTATGCATAACGCAGTTTGTGCTGCTTCTATTAAAAAAGTTCCGCTGCCACACATCGGATCGAATAATGTTTGCCCTGGCTTCCAGCCCGTCAGAGACAAAATGCCAGCCGCTAAATTTTCCTTGAGCGGCGCATCACCTTTTTCATCCCGCCAACCGCGCTTAAAGAGCGCCTCGCCAGAGGTGTCAATATAAATCGTCACATGGGTAGCGCTTAAATGAGCCTGCACTCGCACATCAGGAAAGGCTGTATCAATACTGGGGCGGTCTCCTGTGACATCTCTCAAACGATCAACAATCGCATCTTTAATTTTGAGGGTTGCAAAATTCAAACTCTTCAGTGGTGAGCGATGCGCAGTCACATCCACGCGCAATGTCTGTTTACTCGTAAACCAATCCTCCCAAGCAAGGCCGCTTGCTAATTTATAGAGGTCCTCTTCTTGCCTATAAGGCGCTTGCGCCATTTGCAGTAAAACACGGCTGGCGATACGAGAATGCAAATTGAGCGCCATAGCAACGGATATTGGACCTGCAAGGCCAATACCCCCAGTAGGGCTCGTTGGGGTTGGCTCAATAACCCATTTACCCAATTGTTGTGATTCGGGTAGTTGAGCAATCTCTGCAAGCTCCTGCGCCAATGGAAGCTCTAAACCACCAGGACAAACAACAAAAAATCTCATGGAATTCACAATCTCTAAGAAGAGCTACGCGGCAGCTCTAGAAAAAACATCTAGGGCTTAAATATCACTAAGCTGACAATCACCAATAACAACATTACGGGAACCTCATTAAACCAGCGATACCAAACACCGGATTTCAGATTGGCTCTAGCGCGAAACTTTTTCAATAAACTCCAGCACGCATGATGGTAACCAATCACCAAAAGCACAAAAAATAATTTGACATGCATCCAAAGCTCACCAGCACCGACGCCAAAAACTAACCAAAGTGTGAGCCCCAGGATCACTGCTGGTACGGCCAGAATGGTCATAAATCGAAAGAGCCTATTGGACATACCCAGCAAACGTGCATACGCTTCTGGATTTTTCTCATCCGCTAAATTGACAAAAATACGAGGCAGATAAAACAGACCAGCAAACCAAGAGGTAATGAAAACGATATGAAGGGTTTTGACCCATAAATAAGGATTTGTCATGATGTATTGAGTGTGATGGGTAACTTAAGTACGTATCTCGCCGTGGCCCATCACCACATATTTCAAAGAAGTCAGGCCATCTAAACCCACTGGGCCTCGAGCATGCAACTTGTCATTAGAAATACCAATTTCTGCGCCCAATCCATACTCAAAGCCATCAGCAAAACGTGTACTTGCATTCACCATCACACTCGAGCTATCGACCTCACGTAAAAAACGATCAGCATTGTTCTTATTGTTAGTAATAATCGCATCAGTATGTTTACTACCATAACGCTCAATATGATCCATTGCCTCATCAAGACCAGCAACGGTTTTGATAGACAAAATAGGTGCTAAGTACTCTGTTTGCCAATCTTCTTCAGTGGCATCAACCAAATGAGTAAAGCCAAGTGTTTCTAAGGTTTTGCGCGTGAGAGGATCCACCCGCAGCTCAACTCCTTTGTCTTGATAAATCTTACATAACTCTGGCAATACCTTGGGAGCAATCTCTTGATTCACTAGCAATGTTTCCATCGCATTACAGGGAGCATAACGCTGAGTCTTCGCGTTATCACACACTTTAATCGCCATCGCAATATCGGCATCAGCGTCAATATAAGTATGACAAATTCCATCTAAGTGTTTAATCATTGGCACACGTGCTTCAGACATTAAGCGCGCGATGAGACTCTTGCCACCCCGTGGAACAATGACATCAATATACTGAGTCATCGTAATCATCTCACCCACAGCAGCTCGATCAGTTGTCGTAATCACTTGCACAGCATCTTTTGGCAGCCCGGCAGCCGCTAGCCCTTCCTGAATAATGCTTGCTAATAGGGTGTTGGAATCAATCGCCTCAGATCCACCGCGCAATATGACGGCATTACCCGACTTTAAGCATAGCGCTGCTGCATCGATCGTGACATTAGGACGAGACTCATAAATGATGCCAATCACACCCAATGGGACACGCATTTGCCCCAATTCAATTCCGGATGCCTGGCGTTGCAGTGGGGTGATCTTTCCAATAGGATCAGCCAAAGACACAATTTGCTCAAGACCCAATGCCATCGTCTCTATTGTCTTAGGAGTCATTGTGAGACGATCAACAAAAGCAGCATCAGAGTCGCTACTCTTAGCACGCTCTACATCAATTTGATTGACTGCTGCTATCTCAGTTGCTTTTTCACGCACAATTTTGGCAATGTGTAATAGCGCTTGATTTTTTTGTTCGCTACTTGCACGCGCCATAGCACGAGATGCATCACGGGCACGCCTCCCAATATCTTGCATCATTTGACGAATCGCAGCACTTGCTTCGGTCATATTGCTAACTCTCAATATTTTTAGGTTATCACTTCAATATCATTAACGTAATAGATTGCCCACTAAGCGCAGACCATCCCATGGATCTGATGGCAACTCAGGCGCCGAAAGACCCTTTACCTGTCGATCTAAGCCAGCGGCAACTTGCATCGCTTTACGTAGTTTCAAGGGAGCAATTCGCTTTAAGGCTGCAGGATACAAACGCTCTTTAGCACCCCAAATCCGATTAGCTCGCATGAGCTGTTGCACTGACTCTCCGGCCTCAACCGCCATCTTCAACTTAGATAGTAGCCTAAGCTCTTCTGTAACGCTCCAGAGAATCAAAACTAATGGCTCACCTTCGCCCTTCAGGCCATCTAACATATGGTTTAACCTGGCTAAATCGCCAGCCAGAATTGCTTCGGTCAATTCAAAGACGTTGTAACGCGCCACTTTTAATACTGAGGCACGAATTTGTTCTTCCGTTAACGTGCCAACTGGATACAGTAATCCTAATTTGAGAATTTCCTGATGGGCTGCAATTAAGTTTCCTTCAACTTGTTCGGCAACAAATTCCAATGATCTTTGGCCACTCGGGCCTGACTCAACCTCTTGCCCCTGTTTTTTTAAACGCTGCGCAATCCAAGCTGGTAAAGACCCGCGATCCAAAGAATCGATTTGCACCGCCATTCCCGCTTCATCCAAAGAACTAAACCAAGCTGATGTTTTGGTTTTTCCATCCAACCTTGGCAACACAATACAAGTGATGGTATCTGGGCCTTCAGGACCGATTCCCAGAGACTGTAATTGTGCGGAGAATTGTTTTAATGCTTCGGCACCATCTCGACCAGGCTTACCGGTCGGTATGCGTAACTCAACCCAGCGTTTATCCCCAAAAAGTGACATGGTTTGACCTGCGTTTAAGAGCGCACTCCAGTCAAAACCGCGCTCTTGCAATAACACTTCACGCTCGGTATAGCCCCGCTGCTTAGCAATAGCACGCAACTGATCCATTGCCTCCATCATGAGTAATGGTTCATCACCGCAAAAAACATACAAGGGCATTAAAGTGCCATCGGCTTGCAGCTTCTTTAGATGCGTTTGCAGGGCGTCAATTTTGATCATAGACACTCTTTTAGAAAAAATTCTAAAAGCCCTTGCTTTTCGAAACTCTTGCAGATGCGGAGATACGACGTAATATCTGAATTGCCAAGTCACGGCGCATCAAACCCAAGAATCCTTGAATTTGAGCATCATTCGCCAAAACGGTGGAGACAGAGAAGTCTAGATCGCGAGTGAGATAGATCTCTGACTCAGGTACCACCTCTACACCCGTCGTATCAAACGCTCTAAAGGTAACGCGAACAGTCAAACGATATGCAGAAATTTGACCATTGGCGTTATAAGCCAAAATTTCTTGAGTAGTTGTTTCATTCAGAATCTCTAAAAGAAGGTCGGCATCCCTTGGATTAATCGCCACCTTCACTGCAGTGCCTGTTAACACTGCCGTTTGAATATCCCCGCGCAATTGTGGCGAAGGATTGCCAGTAATCGCGAGAGCTTTATAGGGTAAATCCACTGCGCCCTTTAAGCGAAAACCACAAGCACTAATGGAGCCCAACATCGTCAGACCCATCATCGCAAGCGCAGAGCGTCGCACTCTATTAGTGGGGGCTGCTACTCTTCTTTCTTGACGAGTGATCTTCATAGCATCTACTTCCTTAGGCAACAATATTGATAAGGCGCCCTGGCACAACAATCACTTTTTTAGGGCTACCGCCATTGAGTGCCTTTTGTGCTGCTTCGCTTTGTAGGGCACAAACTTCTATCTGCTCTTTTGACGCATCCGCGGCCACTTTGATTTCACCGCGTAATTTACCGTTAATTTGGAGCATTAAAGTGATCTCAGTTTGCACTAACGCAGACTCGTCCACTGTTGGCCAAGGAGCATCCAATAGGGGGCCAAATGTTTTGTCATACGCTAAGTCTTTCCATAACTCATAGGTCATATGAGGCACCACAGGGTATAGAACGCGCAACAAAATACTGAGACATTCACGTAAAACCGGTGCGCTAATTGAAGATGTTTGCTCAAGCTTAATTGGCTCTAGGACATTTAATAACTTCATCGCTGCTGAAACAACGGTGTTGTACTGGCGACGTTGATAGTCAAAGTTCGCTTGTTTCAGAATGCTATAGACCTCGCGACGTAATTCTTTCTCGGTCTCATTGAGCTCATTAGGAATAGCATCCTGCGCTACTCGTATCGCATTCGCTTGACTGCTTGAGTACATCCACACTCTGCGTAAAAAACGGGAGGCACCTTCAACGCCAGCGCCAGACCACTCTAATTGCTGTTCTGGTGGAGCAGCAAACATCACAAATAAACGAGCGGTGTCCGCGCCATATTCATCGATGAGAGCCTGTGGATCAACGCCGTTATTCTTACTTTTAGACATCTTCTCAACACCGCCAATCATGACGGGCGCAGCAGAAGCGTCACCTTTAAGTTTGGCACCACGCGGGCGGCCTTTTTCATCAAGATCTAATTCCACTTCTTGAGGATTAAGCCAAACTTTTTTACCCGAAGCTTCTTCCGTGTAATAGGTTTCATTGAGAACCATTCCTTGCGTCAACAAATTCTGGAATGGTTCATCAAAATGAATCAGATTGAGATCACGCATGACCTTAGTCCAAAAGCGTGCATAGAGTAAATGCAAAATCGCATGTTCAATACCGCCAATGTATTGATCCATCGGCATCCAATATTCATTCCGCTCATCGACCATTGTCTTGGCATCTGGACCTGTATAGCGCATGAAATACCAAGAAGAATCTACAAAGGTATCCATTGTGTCTGTTTCACGACGCGCAGGTTTACCGCATTGAGGGCACTTCACATTTAAAAAATCAGCACGTTTATTTAGTGGATTACCGCTGCCATCAGGAACACAATCTTCTGGCAAGACGACTGGTAAGTCTGCCTCAGGCACCGGCACAGCACCGCAGCCAGGATGACTCTCATCCCCACAATGAATAATCGGAATTGGCGTACCCCAATAGCGTTGGCGTGAGATACCCCAGTCGCGCAAACGATAGGTGGTTTTAATTTCTCCAATACCCATCTTTTCAAGATCATTAGCTACTGCGCTCACCGCCTCATCATGAGAGAGGCCGTCGTACTTGCCACTGTTAAAGCAAACGACATCTTCTTTTTGGGCGTACCAATCTGCCCAATGCGTTGGATTAAACATGGGTGACTCCTCTTTGAGGGCAATCACTTGCTTAATCGGCAATTCATATTTGAGTGCAAAAGCAAAATCACGTTCATCATGTGCTGGCACCCCCATGACTGCGCCATCACCATAGGACATCAACACATAGTTTCCAACCCAAACTGGAACAGGCTCATGCGTGAGAGGATGCGTGACATAGAGACCAGTGAACATCCCCTCTTTTTCTTGAGTTGCCAAATCCGCCTCAATCACACTACCGGTTTTGCATTTTTCTATGAATGCAGCGAGAGCAGGATTAGTAGCGGCGGCCTTTGTTGCCAATGGATGTTCTGCTGCAACAGCACAGAAGGTGACGCCCATAATCGTATCGGCACGCGTAGTAAATACATACAGCAAGCCATCCTTAATGAAGTTGCCATGCTCATCAGCGATTTCATGCTTGAAAGCAAAGCGCACACCACGACTTTTACCGATCCAATTTTGCTGCATGGTTTTCACACGCTCAGGCCAACCTAAGCCATCGAGACCCGACAACAACTGCTCAGCATAGGCTGTGATATTGAGGTAGTAACCAGGAATTTCGCGCTTCTCGACGAGAGCACCTGAGCGCCAACCTCGCCCATCAATCACTTGCTCGTTAGCCAAAACAGTTTGATCAATCGGATCCCAATTCACGACTTGAGTTTTTCTGTAGGCAATACCCTTTTCAAGCATCTTTAAAAAGAGCCATTGATTCCAGCGGTAATATTCGGGGCTACAAGTGGCTACCTCTCTTGACCAATCAATGGCTAAGCCCATCGCCGCCATTTGCTTTTTCATATAAGCAATGTTGTCGTAAGTCCACTGCGCTGGCGGGACTTTATTCTGGATGGCCGCATTTTCTGCGGGCATACCAAAGGCATCCCAACCCATCGGCATCAGAACGTTATAGCCTTGCATGCGAAGCTGACGCGCCATCACATCATTGATGGTGTAGTTGCGTACGTGACCCATATGCAACTTTCCAGAGGGATAAGGCAACATAGAGCAAGCGTAATACTTTGGCTTTTTCTTGCCATCTGCACTAACTGCGTTTTCAGTTACTCGATAGGCCTGAGCGTTTTCCCAATCAGCCTGAGCTGCCGCTTCAATGCTGCGGTAGTCGTAATCCTTACTCATTCAAAACAACTCTTTTCTTCTGTTCTTGATAAATTTTGATAGCGTTACTTATTTACGCAAACCAAGTACATCCTGCATGTCATACAAACCGGAAGCTTTGTTTTGCAGAAAACGGGCTGCGCGTAAAGATCCCTGTGCATAGGACTGGCGACTTGATGATTTATGACTGATCTCAATACGTTCACCATCACCAGCAAATAAAACGGTGTGGTCACCCACAATATCGCCGCCACGAATAGTGGCAAAACCAATTGAGCCTGGTTTTCGTTCGCCAGTATGACCTTCGCGAGCATAAACAGCCACATCCTCTAGTTTTTCACCAAGAGCATCAGCAATGACTTCACCCATCTTCAAAGCGGTTCCAGATGGCGCATCTACCTTATGACGATGATGAGCTTCAATCACTTCAATGTCATAGCCTTCATTAAGCATCTTCGCAGCAATCTCGAGCAGCTTGAAGGTTGCGTTCACACCGACACTCATATTGGGTGCAAACACAATCGCCATTTTTCCTGCTGCGCTTTTGAGGGCACCAATTTGATCGGCACTTAAACCTGTCGTACCAATAATCATCTTCGTGCCAGTTTTTTCTGCCACAGCGAGATGCGCCATAGTACCTTCGGGTCTAGTGAAATCAATCAGAAATTCTGCATTCGCCAACACCGCGGCTACATCCGCTGAAATAGATACACCTGTCTTTTTGCCCAAAAAAGCGCCAGCATCTTCACCCAATTGAGGACAAGATGCATGTTCAAGCGCGCCAACAAGTTGCGCATCTGTGCTATTGAGCACAGCCTCAATTAACATTCGGCCCATCCGACCAGTAGCCCCTGCAATTGCAATCTTCATCATGTTTTTTCGCTCTTAATTTAGATGCTGATGGATGCCTAAATATCGGTAGGCATCATGGTTAAAAATATTTACTGTTTGGTCTCGGTTGCCAATGGAATGCTCAACTCTCCAGGCCCTATATATTCCGTCTGTTGCGCTGGTTGTACTACTGGCGGCACGACTGCGCCCTGCGGCAAGTTGTCCGTTGGGCTTGGCACTAATAACTCGGGTTGTTGCAAAGGTGGGGTGACAGGCGGTTTATTTGAGCCAGTGAATATGTCCCAAAATGAACGTTTATTTTTGGCGTAGTCATCTATTTCGGCAACTAACTCTACTTCCGTAGGTAAGGCATCGCCTTCAAACTTGACGACCTTGTCGCCATCAAAAAATACTGTGACATGCCGCTCTTTGCCAACGCGTTGGCCAGCGCGTTTAAATTCAAAAACATAGTCCCAACGATTCGCATGAAAGTAGCTAGCTAACAATGGGGTACCCAAAATTTGACGCACTTGCTCACGCGTCATACCCACCTGCAACTTTGCATACTGCTCGCTGGAAATAAAATTGCCCTGCACCATATCTGGAACATAGGGTCTAAAAATTTTATTCATCCAGGCACGCTGGGTTTCATCAACCGCAGTAGAGCAGCCCGCAATTGCTAGCAGATTAAAGACAGCAAAAGCCAATAAACCACTTCTAGAGGAGCGAAAAACCCCTTTTAGAAAAGACTGAAAAAAACGTTGAAAAAGTTCAAGGCAAATTTGCATGGCTGGCCGTATCATTAAGACATTGATTTTAGCGCCCAAAGCCATGAATACGAACCAAAACCCCAGCCCTGAAAATTTACGAGATATTGGTCTCAAAGCCACTGGCCCCCGGATGAAAATCCTCGATTTCTTCCATCAAAATGGAGGTACCCACTTTAGCGCCGAGGACGTTTTTATGGCTCTCGCAAAGGAAGACCAAGAAATCGGCTTGGCGACCGTCTATCGAGTACTAACCCAATTTGAACAGGCAGGCCTATTAATACGCAGTCATTTTGAGTCCAGCAAGGGAGACAGCCGAGCGATCTATGAACTCAATGAGGGACGCCACCACGACCACTTAGTTTGCTTGGACTGTGGACATGTTGAAGAGTTTGTTGATGAGGCCATTGAGAAGCGGCAGCGAGACATTGCCAAAAACCTGGGTTTTAAGCTCCAGGAGCACTCCTTAGCCATGTATGGCCATTGCCAGAAGAAAAACTGCAGAAATAAGCAAAAATAGTCTCTTTTTGATGCTTTAAGCACTCCTTTTGCCCGGGATAAATGAAAAAAGACCTCAAATTAGAGGTCTTTTTAACATTTTAGCTACTTTTAACTACAAATAACGGTTTTTGCTCACTTTACAGCCATTAGTGCTTCTGCGGCATTGAGCATCTGAACTGAATAACCCCATTCGTTGTCATACCAGGCCAACACTTTCACCAACTTACCGTCAGCTGAGACGCGGGTTTGAGAAGCGTCATAAATACTTGGACGTGGGTCATGGTTAAAGTCAATGGAAACCAAAGGCAGTGTATTAAAGCCCAGGATACCTTTGAGCTCGCCCTCGCTAGCTGCTTTCAAAATAGTGTTCACTTCATCAACGCTGGTAGCGCGACTAGCAGCAAATGTGAGATCGACTACAGAAACATTGATGACTGGCACACGCATTGCAAAACCATCAAAACGACCAGCCAATGCCGGCAACACTAAACCCACCGCTTTAGCAGCACCAGTTTTAGTAGGAATCATGCTGGTAACGGCAGAGCGTGCACGACGCATATCCTTGTGATACACATCCGTTAACACTTGATCATTGGTAAATGCATGAATGGTGGTCATCAAACCAGACTCAATGCCAATTTTTTCTAGTAATGGTTTTACTAGCGGTGCCAAACAGTTAGTCGTACAGCTCGCATTAGAAACCACCACATCACTTGGCTTTAAAACATTTTGATTGACGCCGTAAACAATAGTTGCGTCTACGTCTTTTTCACCAGGAGCAGAGATCAATACTTTCTTTGCACCCTGTTGAATATGAATCATCGCCTTCTCTTTAGAAGTGAACTTCCCGGTGCACTCTAAAACCAAATCCACTCCCAACTCACCCCATGGAGTCTCTGCTGGATTGCGGGTGCAAAACATTTTGATTCTGTCACCATTCACAACCATGCAATCGCCATCGACTGAGACTTCGGCAGGAAAACGGCCATGAGCAGAATCGTATTGAGTTAAATGGGCGTTAATAGCGATATCGCCCATTGCATTAATTGCAACCACTTTGATATCACGACGTGGCTTACCGTTCACTTGATCTTCATATAAAGCGCGCAATACCATGCGACCAATACGTCCATAACCATTAATTGCAACACGAATTGTCATTGTTTTCCCCTTGCTAATATTGAAATTGATTGCGTCGATTCAGATTATTTCTTTGCGATGCATTGCTTTACTGTTTTCGCAATTTGATCGACTGTTAGGCCAAAATATTCATACAGCTGTCCTGCAGGTGCGGACTCACCAAACGTATCCACACCATGTACTGAGGCACAACCATACTTCCACCAGAAATCACTCACGCCTGCTTCCACTGCAATACGTGGAAGATTGGCGGGCAATACTTTTGACTTGTATGAAGCATCTTGCTGATCAAATACAGTGGTTGAAGGCATGGAAACCACTCGCACACCCAGCTTACCCCCACTCTCATTCTCTACTCGCTCAGCAGTTTGTAGCGCTAGACCCACTTCAGAGCCCGTAGCAATGATGACAACATCGACTTTTCCAGACTGCGGTTCACGCAGCACATAGCCCCCGCGGGCAATATCTTTAATTTGCTGACTATTTCTAGAAACAAATGGGCAATTTTGGCGACTAAAAATCAGCGCACTTGGACCGTTTTTACGCTCAATAGCCGCGCCCCAAGCAACGGCACTCTCTGTGGTGTCACAGGGACGCCAAACCATCAAATTCGGAATTAAGCGCAGACTAGCAACGTGCTCAACTGACTGGTGTGTTGGACCATCCTCTCCCAGGCCAATCGAGTCGTGAGTGAAAACAAAAATGCTACGTAACTTCATTAGCGCCGCCATGCGAATCGCATTACGACTGTAATCAGAGAAAGTTAAAAAGGTGCCGCCGAATGGAATATAGCCACCATGCAAAGCGATTCCATTCATGATGGCGCTCATTCCAAACTCACGTACGCCATAGTTAATATGGTTACCCCATTGATCACCACGCACCGCTTTACATGCTGACCAATTGGTGAGGTTTGAACCCGTTAAATCTGCTGACCCACCCATGAATTCTGGCAATGCAGGCGCCAATGCCTCAATGGCATTCTGACTTGCTTTACGTGTCGCAATCGTCTCTGCTTTGGATTGACAGGCTTTGAGATACTTGGCTAGTGTCGGAGCAAAATCTTTTGATAAATCACCTTGCATCCGACGCTGTAATTGCGCAGCAAGCTCAGGAAATTTATTTTTGTATTTTTGGAAATCTTTATTCCACTCATGCTCAAGCGCTTGACCGCGTTTCTTGAAATCCCAAGCAGCATAAATATCTTTTGGAATCTCAAATGGTGCATATGGCCAATTTAAGGCTACCCGTGTTGCTGCAATTTCAGTCGCTCCGAGCGGTGAGCCATGCACCTTATCAGTACCGGCCATATTCGGCGAGCCTTGCCCAATTGCGGTTTTGCAGCAAATTAAAGTAGGCTTATCGCTCTTCTTGGCCTTAGCAATAGCCTTGGAGACCGCTTCAGCATCGTGACCATCTACATCACGAATGACATTCCAGCCATAGGCCTCAAAACGTTTCGGCGTGTCTTCGTTAAACCAAGATACGACTTTGCCATCAATGGAGATGCCATTGTCATCCCATAAGGCAATGAGTTTGTTGAGCTTCAATGTTCCAGCCAATGAACACACTTCATGGCTAATACCTTCCATCAAACAACCATCACCTAAAAATACATAGGTGTAGTGATCAATGATGTTGTGTCCGGGGCGATTAAATTCTTCTGCAAGTAATTTTTCTGCCAATGCCATTCCTACTGCATTGGAAATTCCCTGACCTAGTGGCCCTGTTGTGGTTTCTACTCCAGGAGTAATGCCATATTCAGGGTGACCAGGAGTTTTGCTATGCAACTGGCGGAAATTTTTTAACTCCTCGATCGGCAAGTCATAACCAGAAAGATGCAGTAAGGAATACAACAACATTGAGCCGTGACCATTTGATAAAACAAAACGATCACGATCAATCCAATGGGGATCTGTGGGATTGTGTTTTAAATGCTCATTCCACAAACCAACGGCAATGTCGGCCATGCCCATTGGCATTCCAGGATGTCCTGAGTTTGCTTGTTGAACTGCATCCATGGAAAGGGCGCGAATGGCATTAGCCATGCGAATTTGAAGGTTTGACATCGTAAAAAAGGTCTCGAGGAAAATAAATTAGCTATATTTCAGTAATGCCTCAATTTTATCTTCCCGGACCATGGGAATCCCAAAAGCCAACCCCTCTGACCCCAGAGGTTGCCCACCATTTACGCGTTAGACGGGTTCAAACAGGGGAATCGTTTCCTATCTTTGATGGAAAAGGCCAAGTTGCCAGGGCTCAGCTGCTCTCCCTTAGTGGAAAAAGCGGTTTGGCACAAATTACTGAAATTCGCACCGATACTCACCGTGAAACGCCTTATGCGATTACTTTGGCGCAAGGTCTGGCCGGAGGCGACAAAATGGACTGGATTGTCGAAAAAGCAATTGAAACGGGCGCTCAAATCATTGCCCCAATGCAATGCGAGCGTTCCATATTGAAACTCACACGCTCAAGCGATCATGAGCGAGCTCAAAAACGCCTAACTCACTGGCAGGGCATCATTCAAGCTGCTTGCGAGCAATGCGATAGAACGGTATTAGCAACACTGGAACCGATAGTCACTTTTGAAGACTATTTAAAAACCAATCTAGAAAACCAAAAACCTGCACTCAAACTATTGCTCAGCCCCGATGCAACAAAAAGCATCTATACCGTTTTGGCAGAGCACCCCCCGCAAGATATTGTTCTCATGATCGGTCCAGAAGGGGGTCATTCGCCTGAGGAAGAAGCAGACGCTCAAGCAGCTGGATACCAATTGATTTCTTTAGGTGAACGCGTCTTGCGCACTGAAACCGCCGGGATCGTTGCCATTACAGCGGTGCACAGCATTTGGAACCCAGAAATGCAAAATCGCCTCAAGTAGAGGCGATTTCAGGGTTTGCAGCTTATCAGTATTTAAGCAAATGAGTAGAACACACGATATGGTGTGCGACGCTCAGCCCAATAATCCACTGCATCACGGAATACATCTAACAATGTTTCACGCGCTTCTTTGTCAAATTTTTGAGTGCAAGGCAAACCTTCAAGCACCACAACAAACCCTGGTTGTTGACCAGCTTTATCTGTTGTCGTTGTTAAAGCATCTAACAAAGGATCAAAATTTTTAGCTTGCTGCTTAGTAAACGAATAAGCGATAGCGATTGCCTCAAGTACCTCACCCTTAGTCATTGCATTGGTGCAATTAGCATAAATAAAATGCTGACCGAGTTCAGTAGCAGCTTCCTGTAGATCTGGTGTACGGAAAGCACGAATAGATTGCACGATGTTAGTGCGCACACTGCGCAACATGGCCGGCGGTCCGGCATCACGAACGGCCAAAGCGGCACGCCAAGAAGCTGTCACTTTTTTCCCCGAAACTTGATTTGCTGCATAGGTTTGTAAACGAGATAAACCGCCTTGAGCATAAATATTGGCAGCGGATGATTCTGTTTCTAGACGATCATTACTGTCCCAACTTTCAGCGCGGCTATGTTCTTCGAAGCTGGCTGTACTGCTATTTTCAGAGCGATTATTCATGATGGGTGCTAGGTTACCCTTAACACGCCATCAAATCAAGCCCAAATACGCTACTTTTTCTATAAGTTATTGATTTATATAGTATTAATTTATGTAAGTTACTGCTAACTTACATAAATTCTAGGCGCTTAATGAATGCCTCTAGCGTTACTAGCGGCCTCTACCACTGCCAAAGTCGTCACATTTACAATGCGGCGCACAGTAGCTGCTGGGGTCAATATATGGATTGGTTTTGCGACACCCAATAACAATGGCCCAATAGCAATTCCATTACCTGCCGCAACCTTCAGAAGATTGTAGGAAATATTGGCAGCGTCAATATTTGGCAATACCAATAAATTTGCATCCCCCTTGAGTGGTGACGAAGTGATCGTGCCTGAACGAATGCTTTCATCTAACGCGCTATCGCCATGCATCTCGCCATCTACCTCTAATGTAGGGTCCGTCTTTTGCAATAGCGCCAATACTTCGCGCATCTTTACAGCAGAAGGGGCATTGCTTGATCCAAAATTAGAATGCGACAAGAGGGCAACTTTGGGCACCAATCCCAATTTACGCATTTCGCTAGCAGCCATCAACGTCAGCTCCGCTAGTTCACATGCACTAGGATCAATATTGATATGGGTGTCGACCAAGAAAACCTGACGACCAGGAAGTATCAATCCAGACATGGCGCCATAAACATTTGCACCCGGTTCGCGACCAATCACTTCATCAACATATTTCAAATGCGTAGCAAGATTACCGACTGTGCCAGAGATCATGCCATCAGCCATACCTTTTTTGATCATTAAGCTGCCTATCAAACTATTGCGGCGGCGCACTTCAAGCTTAGCAAACGATTGCGTTACGCCCTTGCGCTCAGTCAGACCAAGATAGGTTTGCCAGAAGTCACGGAAACGATCATCTTTCTCGGGATTGACGATTTCAAAATCCGCGCCCGATTTCATGCGCAGACCAAACTTGTCAATACGATGCTCAATCACTGCTGGACGACCAATCAATATCGGCGTAGCTAAATGCTCATCGATAATAATTTGCACCGCACGTAATACGCGCTCATCTTCACCTTCAGCAAAGACGATACGTTTTTGATTTGCAGGAACCCTTTTAGCGATACTAAAGAGGGGTTTCATCAAGGTGCCAGAGTGATACACAAATTGCTGCAATTGATTGCGATAGGCATCAAAGTCTTTGATCGGACGAGACGCTACGCCATCATCCATTGCCGCTTTTGCAACTGCTGGTGCAATCACAGTAATCAGACGTGGATCAAATGGTTTTGGAATGAGGTACTCAGGACCAAAAGAGAGATTCTCAATGCCATAGACAGATGCCACCACTTCACTTTGCTCGGCCTGCGCAAGCTCAGCAACCGCTTTCACGGCTGCCACTTCCATGCCACGCGTGATTGTGGTTGCACCCACATCTAGTGCGCCACGGAAAATAAATGGGAAGCACAGTACGTTGTTTACTTGGTTGGGATAATCGGTGCGACCTGTTGCCATGACGGCATCTGGGCGAACTGCCTTTACTTCTTCAGGCAAGATTTCAGGTGTGGGGTTTGCTAAGGCGTAGATCAATGGCTTATCCGCCATTTTCTTAACCATGTCTTGTTTTAATACGCCGCCTGCTGATAAGCCCAAGAAAATATCTGCGTCTGCAATCACATCATCCAAAGTACGTAAATCAGTCTCCTGACAGAATGGCTCTTTCTCAGGATCCATTAATTCTTTACGGCCTTTATAAGCAACACCAGCTAAGTCAGTAACCCAAATGTTTTTTCTTTGGATACCTAGATCCACCAAGAGATCCAAGCAGGCAAGAGCTGCAGCGCCAGCGCCGGAAGTAACCAGCTTGACGTCCTCGACTTTCTTACCAACCACCTTTAAGCCATTCAGAATGGCCGCCGCTACCACGATTGCTGTTCCGTGCTGATCATCATGGAAGACGGGGATCTTCATGCGCGCTTGCAACTTACGCTCAACAACAAAACAATCTGGCGCTTTGATGTCTTCTAAATTGATGCCACCAAAAGTCGGTTCGAGTGCCGCAATAATTTCAACCAACTTGTCTGGATCAGATTCGTTTACTTCAATATCAAAAACATCGATACCTGCAAACTTCTTAAAAAGAACTGCTTTACCTTCCATGACGGGCTTGCTTGCGAGCGGCCCAATATTGCCTAATCCAAGAACGGCTGTGCCATTCGTAATCACACCAACTAAATTTCCTTTAGCGGTGTACTTAAACGCATTAGCAGGATCTTTAACAATTTCTTCACAGGGAGCGGCTACACCAGGCGTATATGCAAGCGCAAGATCGCGTTGATTCGTCAATTGCTTCGTTGGTGCAATCTCGATCTTTCCAGGGACAGGCAACTGATGATACTGAAGCGCCGCCTCTCTTAAGGCTGCAATTTGTTGTTCTTTGCTATTGTCTTTACTCATCTACTAACTCACTAAATCGTTTTGTCTATTGTGTCTGTCGTATTTGTTGTTTTATCTAATTATTAGTACGCATTAAGTACCAAATAAGACCTTCATTCTATTCCTCTCTCGCATTCAGCCCCTAAGAGCCATAAAATGAGACATGCACTCTGAATCCAACCCGATTGGGGAATTCGACTTAATTGAACGTTTTTTTAAAACGGGAAATGATTTAAGCATCACAAACCCTACTGTAAGTTTGGGTATAGGCGATGACTGCGCACTCATAAAACCCCTTCTAGATGAGGAAATCGCCATTACAAGTGATATGTTGGTGGAAGGTAGACATTTTTTTCTTGATGCTGAACCCGAGCAATTAGGGCGTAAAGCGCTTGCAGTCAACCTATCCGACCTGGCAGCCATGGGTGCAAAACCGCTAGGATTCACCCTTGCAATAGCCATGCCCACGGTCAACACCCTATGGTTAGAGGCCTTTTCCAAAGGCTTAATGGCAACTGCTAAAGAATTTTCATGCCCCTTAATTGGGGGCGATACCACCGCTGGACCCTTAACTCTTTCCATTACCGCCATTGGCAGCATCCCCAAGAAGACAGCCATCCGCAGATCTGGAGCGCAAGTTGGTGACGATATTTGGGTTTCGGGAGTAGTAGGCGATGCAAGACTTGCTCTTGCTGCACTGCGTCATGAAATTACCCTTTCTGCAAACGACTATCAAGCAGTCGCATCACGCCTTCATCAACCCACTCCTCGGATTGCGCTTGGCATTGCACTAAGAGGAATAGCTAGTGCAGCTCTTGATGTTTCCGATGGCCTACTCGGTGACTTGATGCATATTCTCAAACAATCCAAAGTCGATGCAGAAATTACATTGGCACATATCCCTAAGTCCGCAACGTTACAGAAACAAAAAATAGAAATTCAACATCAATTTGCTGCCAGCGGTGGAGATGATTACGAACTTTGTTTCACCGCACCTCATTCGCATCATGATGCAATTTTAGATATCAGCAAAAAACTCCAGATACCATTAACAAAGATCGGTCGCATTATTGCGGCAAAAACTCAGAGTCCACAAGTGCTTCTGATGGATTCTGATAATCGATCACTGTCTTCTTCCGAATCCGCCAAACTTCTTCAATCGTTTGACCACTTTGCAAAATGACAAAAGCAAATAGAACGGAAGTGCATCCCAACTGCAAGTGGGTCTTTCAAAGCTTACATCGAGTCCTAGCCTTTGGTTTTGGTAGCGGGTTAAGCCCCATTGCACCTGGCACCGCAGGCACTCTTTGGGCTTGGGCTGGCTACCTGGTTGCAGGGCAATTTCTCAATACACACGCATTAGCTTGGATCACACTTGGTGGTTTTATTGTAGGTTGCTGGATCTGCGGCAAAGTCAGTGAAGAGCTAGGAAAACAAGATTTTGGTGGGATTGTGATAGATGAAATCATTGCATTTTGGCTTGTGCTACTTTTTATCATGCCAGCTAATTTCTGGATGCAATTGATTGCATTTATTCTCTTTCGATTTTTTGACGCCGCGAAACCCGGACCCATTGGGAGCATTGATCGTCACTTTAAATATCAAGAAAACTCCAACTCATCATCTACGCGCATACAAATGATATGGCGAGGATTTGGCATCATGATTGATGATGTAGCCGCTGCATTAGCAACTATTTTCATCATCTTCATTGCACGTATGATCGGCATTCATTTGGGATGGATCTGAATATGCATTTAATAGACACTGTAAAAACGTTAGCTGAAATCTTGCTAGCAAAAAATTGGAAAATGGCGGCCGCCGAATCCTGTACTGGGGGGCTTGTCTGTGCCAACCTCACCCAATTGTCTGGTTCAAGCGAGTGGTTTGAGCGAGGGTATATCACCTATAGCAATCAAGCCAAAGAGGAATGCCTAGGCGTAGGCGCAGACGTCTTAGATGCCTATGGCGCGGTGAGCGAACAGGTCGCCAAGGCAATGGCGCAAGGCGCTTTGCAAAATGCAGGGGTCAATGCCGCCCTCTCTATTACGGGAATTGCTGGTCCTAGCGGAGGTTCAAAAGAAAAACCGGTGGGTACAGTGTGCTTTGGTTGGGCCATTCAAAATGATGCTGGAGAAAATCGGGTGTTAACCAAAACTATGTACTTTGCAGGAGATCGCCAAAGTATTCGCGAACAATCCTGTCTATATGTTCTCAACGAATTAGCTAAATTACTCGAAGACTAGCAACTGCCCTTACTTCATCCATCCCTTGTGATAGAAGTAAAACAAAGGAATGATGGCAGAGACAAGCATGGCTGCAATCGCCATTGGATAACCCCACGTAGCATCTAGTTCAGGCATATGTTTGTAGTTCATACCCCAAATACTGGCGAGCAAAGTCGGTGGCATTAAAGCCACTGACACCACCGAGAAGATCTTGATGATTTTGGATTGGTTCAAATTAATGAAACCAACCGTTGCATCCATTAAGAAGTTAATCTTGTCAAACAAAAAGGCAGTATGGTTTTCAAGTGAGTCAATATCTCGCAAGATTTGACGTGCTTCTTCTTGTTGTTCGTCAGACAACAACTTGCTACGCATCAGAAAAGATAAGGCTCTGCGGGTATCCATCACATTGCGACGAATACGTCCATTGGTATCTTCTTCCTTGGCGATTGTTTCAAGAACTTGTTCTGCATCGGCATCATTAATATCGTCTTGCAAAACCCGTTTACCCGCTTGCTCAAGATTCTCATAAACCTCCTCTAAAGCATCTGCTGAATACTCAGCATCTGTGGAGTACAAATCCAGCAAAACATCTTTTGCATTACTGACTGAGCCTGGACGTAAACGCGCCCGCAACCTTACCAAGCGGAAAACTGGTAAATCTTCATCATGAATTGAAAATAAAACTTGCTTGGTGAGCACAAACGCAACACGTACGTTACGAGAGGTTTCCTCTTCATCCAAAAGAAAATCTGTCCGAATATGAAGGTGCCCATCATCCGCTTCAAAATAGCGAGCAGAAGCTTCCAAGTCCCCCAAATCATCTAACTCGGGCAAAAGCACACCAAAAGCTTCTTTAATCCAAATGAGCTCTTCTTCCTCTGGATCAACGACGTCAATCCAGATAGGATTAGCGTATTGCAATAATTCATTGCGATCTTCCACTTGCTCTTGAGAGAGGCGGCCATTTTGCAGGACGAACAAGTTGATCATGGTGAACTCCTAAGGAATGTGCGCTAGTTTATCCTATAGACCGTGACAAAATCACTAAAATAAGCCAAATTTAATGAACTCTCACTCAAATACCTTTAACCAGCAACTCCAGTCTGCATGGGCTTCCCAAGGCAGCATGCTGTGCGTTGGTTTTGACCCTGATCCTTTGCGCTTGCCTGAAAGCTTACAAGGCAAGCCCGAGGGCATCTTTGAGTTTTGCAGAGAAATTGCAGACGCTACAGCGGATGTAGTATGTGCATTTAAACCACAGTTTGCTTATTTTGCGTCACAAAGAGCTGAAGCTCAGCTCGAAAAACTCATTAGACATCTCAAAGATCAATACCCACACATCCCCGTTATTCTGGACTCCAAACGTGGGGATATTGGTAGTACCGCTGATCACTATGCCCTTGAGGCCTTCGAGCGCTATGGTGCTGATGCAGTTACCGTGAATCCATATATGGGCTTTGACACAATCGAACCCTACTTAAAACATCAAGGCAAAGGTGTCATTGTCCTATGTCGCACCTCAAATCCTGGGGGCTCAGATTTACAGTTTTTAAATATTTCTCCACAAGGGGAGCCCTTGTATTTGCATTTAGCCAAGCTGGCTGCAACCCAATGGAATGGCTCAGGACAAATCGGCCTTGTGGTTGGCGCAACTTTTCCGGAAGAGATTAGTAAGGTCCGTGCCGTCGTAGGCGATATGCCTTTATTGATTCCGGGTATTGGAGCGCAAGGCGGAGATATTGAGGCGACCGTAAAAGCTGGCAGCGTTCCTGGCAAACCGGGAACTGGCATGATCATTAACTCCTCGCGCGCAATTTTGTATGCAAGCTCCGGAAATGATTTTGCACAAGCAGCAAGAAAAGTTGCTCAAACTACCCGTGACGCATTAAATCGGGCGATTTAATTTTTACTTTGCTTTCTTTGCAGGTGTCGCAATCGGCGCTAAGGCCACACGATCCATATTTTCCAGGATGAATTCTTGGCGAGCGCCGTAATGAATACTTCCCCTGTAACAATATTGCGCTTTATCAAAGCATTTTGGTGCTGGCAATGCTGAAGCTAAAGCAGCTGCCTGCTCTCGATCTAAGTTGGCTGGCGTAGTTGAGTAATAGCGCGCAGAAGCAGCTCCAATTCCAAAGATACCTTCGCCCCACTCCACCGAATTAAGATAAATTTCAAAGAGTCTCTGTTTAGTCAGCAATAGCTCCAAAAGTCCTGTAATGACAAGCTCTTGGGCTTTGCGAAAATAGTTTTGCTCAGACGACAAAAATAGGTTTTTTGCTAATTGCTGCGTAATAGTCGAGCCGCCTCGCAAAGCTGGCTTACCTTTTTTGCCAGGGCTGCTATTTTGTTGATGCTGCTGATTTCTTTCCCACGCTTTTTGCATATCTTCAACACGAACACCTTTGTGTTGGAAAAAAATATCGTCCTCACTGACCAAAACTGCACGTTTGAGATTGTTTGAAATCTTGTCATAAGGCGTCCATTTTGATTGCACAGAACACGTCCAATGCCAACTACATAAACGCCAACGTTCGGCCCGCTGAAAAGCGGTGCTGCTTGGATCCACGCTAACCCATAACCCAATTTGTAATGCAAAATACAGCTGCATGAAAACAAAACCTGCCAATACACACTTGACTAGGTAAAGAATCCAACGCATAAGTCGTTAAAAATGGAAGCAAATACTAGCTACGCAACTGAGCAAGTACGGCACGCGGCCGAATGAATTGAGCAAGCTCGGCACCACGCCAGAGTAAGAATGCATCTGCTGCTTGTTCAACCAACATACCAAGGCCATCACTGATACGAGCACCACGCTGCAGGGCTTGCTGCATAAAGGCGGTTGTTTTGCCATAGACCATGTCATATGCAAAAGAACTTGGTGTAAAAATATTGATCAATGCAGCAGGACTCAGAGGTGATTGATCCGATAGACCAGCTGCAGTCGCGTTGATTACCAAATCAAATGGGTAAGGCGTTTTTTCTGGGCTCTCCAGATCCAACAAAGAGCGTGACTCTAGAGCAACCTCTTTGCTAGAAGCCAAACCGGCAAAAATTTGCACTAACTCATTTGCTTTTTCAGGCGAGCGATTGGCAATAACCAAACATTTTGGTGATTGCTCAAGCAAGGGTCCAATAACGCCACGAGCAGCGCCACCTGCACCAATCAGCAAAATGCGAGCCATGTGAAGAGCTATGCCTTGCGCTAGTAGATCACGCACTAAACCAGCACCATCCGTGTTGTCGCCATAAATTTTTCCATCCTGGATCCAGAGCGTATTCACCGCACCTGCTAATTGCGCTCGCATGGTTAATTGATCGGCAAATGCTTGTGCATCCAATTTGAAAGGCACCGTAACATTCATACCCTTACCGCCTGAGGCAAAAAAATGCTTGGCTGCATCGGCAAAACCATCTAATTCTGGTTGCAAACGACCATAGTGCATCGCTTGATTTGCTTGTTTTGCATACTCATGGTGAATGAGTGGTGACTTACTGTGAGAAATGGGGTTGCCTGCTACCGCGTAGACATCTAGACCCGTAAAACACTTGGGGTCTGTATGGATCTCATTGGAAGTATGTGAACTCATGATGACTACAGAATAAGCGAATTTTCAAAAATACTCATTAATGCTTAAGCTCTAAATGATCGCTACCCTCTCGAGTGAAATCAAAGGTAGAAATCCAATCAAGCACATCAATCTGATTACGCATTTCAGGTGGGAAAGGGCCAAATGGAGCAGATGCACGCACAATAGCAAGAGCTTGACGATCTAGCTCGGGGTTGCCAGAGCTTCGTCCAATAGACACCCCATCTTTACCTTGAGCATTGGGGGTAATCCTTCCTTGCGAATCAACGCTCACCACAATAACAAGACTGCCGTAAAGAGGCCGACCATTGGCACGAGGGAAAAAAGCACTTCCATATGCTTCGATTTTTTGTCGCATGGAATCAAAATAATGGGCAAAAGTAACGGCCTTTGTATTTGCACCCGTTAGTACTTTGCGACGCGGTTCACGACCATCTGTTTGCAAACGTTTTGCTAATTCTGCTTCTAGAGAGTTTAGTTGTGACAACATTTTTTGCTCATCGCCACTTTTTTTGCCACCTGATTTAGCACGCTGCTCATCTAACTTTGCCAGCATTTGCTTTTGTTGTTTCTCTAAAATTTCAAGTCGTGCTTGCGCACCTAACCTTGCGCGATGCAATGCAGTTGCATCTTGTGTAGCTGATGAGCCGCCACCTTGTAAATCTGCTTGCGCTAGCTTATTGGCCTGCTTAGGAGGGGTCTTATTGCTGGCATTTACCAATACCACGCTCAAGGGGGTATTTAAGCGACGTTTTTCGATCTCTCCCGCCCCCCAACGAATGGATAAAAAGAGCATGTGAATGATCAGCGATACACAGAGCGCCAAACGAAACGGATAGCGATGCCATGCTTTCTGTAAAAAGCCCAACAATCGACTGGGCTTTTCAAAGCCAGGCATTTTGATAATCCTAGTCTGAGCCTGCATCTTCTTCAATATTTCCTGGCAATGCTTCAGGCGCCTCTATTTCTATCACTCTTACCGCCGCACTCAATTGCAATAAATCAACATCAGATACAACAACTTCTGCGCGGGTCATACGTGGGTGTTGTGCTAACTCAGGAATAGGCAAATGTAGTGGCACCTGCTCAACCCTAGACATTCCCTCCTTCAAGTGGCGCACAAATACTTTCTTTGCGTCGCCATCTTGATTAATCCAGCGCAAGCACCAATACTTTTCAAGGCGATCCTGAAATTCACCATAAGCTTGGTAACAGGACTCAAAGTCAGCCGCAATACCCATCAAAGTAGCGTCACGTGGTGGAAATGGCGCCACCATTTTTGCTGTTACCCCATGCTTTGCCAATGCAATCAACTGCCATTGGTTCACTAAATCTGAATAGCGACGCAAAGGGGAAGTACACCAAGCGTAATAGTCCAAACCCAAACCCTCATGAGGGCCTGGAGTAGTCTGCATACGCGTGCGCAATGGCCCCCAACCTTTTTGAGTTCTAAATAAACCTGGCAAGCCATGCTCTGCCAGCAATTGGCCCGACGCACGGTTACAGAAAATCATCCATTCCGCCACGATGGTATCGAGAATCGACCCTCGTTGACGCGGCACGATTTCTACTCGCTCTGTATCACCCTCTGGTTTTATTTGAAAATAAAAATCTCTCGCCAGAGTATTAGGATCAGAAACACCCAATTGCTCAGCGCGCAAACCATTAGCGACACGTTTTTCTTGGCGATCGGCATGTAAGATTTTTGCAGCGCGCCACAAAATTGATAGCTCTTTTCTGAAAGGATAGGTTGCGCTCTCATCACCAAGGCTATCCTCGCTCACCAGATGCTCAATATCCTCAAGTCTTAAGTTAGCTGAAATAGGCACCATTTCCGCTTGCATCTGCAAGGTCTCAGGTTTAGGACGCCCCACTTCATCAATATCGACATAGATTGACAGTGCTGGTCGAGGCGCCCCTTCATCTAATGAAAATTGCCCAATGACGGACTGAGGCAACATAGTCATTTTGTCGCCTGGAAAATACACGGTAGACATCCGCTTACGCGCCACTTGATCTAATGGATCATCCTTCATGATGACCAATCCAGGCGCAGCAATATGAATGCCTACTCTATGGCCGCCATCTAGCAGCTCTGTTACAGAAAGCGCATCATCAATCTCTGTTGTTCCTGCATCATCAATTGAGAATGCCTGTACTTGCGCCACAGGAAGATGCGCAATAGCCTCATCGTAGGCGGACTGATCTATAGAAATACTCTTGTCATGATGGGCGCCATTTGGGAAATGGCTTTTTAAAAACATTCCTTGGTGATAAGCCAAAGGAGAGTCGAGCGCCTCACAACGGATCATTAATTGCGCAGCAGACTCGCCAGTTTCTGCACAAGCTGCTGTCAATGCTTTATATGCGGAGGAATTTTTATCGGGCGAGAAGAGCAATTGATTCGCTAGAGGCCTAAGCTTTTCGGGAAATTTTCCAGCGACAAACTCTTGTTGCCAAACTGATTGCAGCTCTAATTCTTTTTGCTTACGTTCAATAGCAGCTAAACCTGCTTGTAATTGCTCTTCGGGCGCTCTTTGAAAACGACCACGACCTTTGCGCCGAAAATATACCGGCGCACCCTGCAATGCAATTGCCAACGCCACTTGTTGAGCAACCGTTGCTTGAGAACCAAAATATTCTTGGGAAACATCAATAAACCCAAACTCTTCCGTAGGGGCGCAATCCCACAATAATTGCAAATCAATTTCTTTAGATAAAACCTGAGCCTCATTCATTACTAACTGGGCTTCGGGTTTTTCAAAACGCAGCCAAACCTCTTTGGCCTTCAATTTGATTTTTTTACCTGACAAGCTCGTTGCTTGCCAAGATTCAGCATCGCCAGAACCTACTCCTGACTGCACGGTAGCGATTTTGATATCGCCGCCTTCTTCATAAACTAGATTCATACTTAGAGGGAGATTCCGCCGCTAGCCTCTAATGCAACTCCATTGACGTAACTCGCCTCTGCACTTGCCAAAAATAAATACACATTAGCCATTTCTTCTGGTGTGCCAAGGCGCCCTAACCAGCTTCGTCTTTCAATATCTTGCAATATATTTTCTGGCATCGCCTTGACCATTTCAGTGGCGATAAATCCAGGACAAACCGCATTGACTCGGATACCCTTTGGACCTAATTCTCGTGCCCAGGTTTTTGTAAATCCAATCACCCCAAATTTCGTAGCGGAATAATTTGTTTGTCCAAAGTTGCCATACAAGCCAACTACGCTCGAGGCATTCACAATTGCACCAGAGCCTGCTTCAAGCATGTGTGGCACTACTAATTGTGTGCAATTAAAAACACCCTTGAGATTGACATCAATCACAGTATCAAACTGAGCCTCAGTCATCTTGATCAAACGCGCATCCTGTGTGATTCCTGCGTTATTAATCAAAATATCGATACGTCCATAGGTTTGCATCACTTGATCAATCACAGCCTGAATACTTGCGCGATCAGTTACATCCATGGCATAGCCTTGTGCATTGGGGATCTGTGCGGCAGCACCCTTGACTGCCTCTAAATTGATGTCTGCAACAATAACTTTTGCGCCCTCTTGTGCAAAACGTTGTGCCGTTGCAAAGCCGATGCCTTTTGCGGCTCCGGTAACAATGGCGACTTTATCTTTTAAACGATGGCTCATAATTCGCTTTCAATATTGATTGTTCATTAGCTGTAGCGCGTTATCAGGCGCTCACGCAGAAATAGCATTGAGTATTTTTTGATGCACTCCACCAAAACCACCATTACTCATCACCAAAATATGGTCACCAGGTTGAGCTTGCGCAACAACTGCGTCAACTAATTTCTGTAGATCATCAAAGGCATATGCCCTTCCCGCCTCTTGCGCATTTAAGGGCGCTAAAACTTCTGCCAAATCCCAGCCTAAAGATTCTTTTCCGCTATTGGCTCCATAAGCAAACACCTTATCCGCTTGCTGAAGGCTATCAGGCAATTGCGCTTTCATCACACCAAGCTTCATCGTATTAGAGCGTGGCTCCAACACCGCCAAAATACGTGAGTTGCCCACGCGTCGCCTTAAGCCATCCACTGTAGTGGCGATAGCTGTTGGATGATGGGCAAAATCGTCATACACCGTGACATTATTTGCTACGCCAATAGTTTCTAATCGGCGTTTAACATTTTTAAATTCAGCTAGCGCACGAGCAGAGTCTGCTGGTGAAATGCCAACATGATTAGCTGCGGCGATTGCAGCAAGGGCATTGAGTTGATTATGTCTACCCATCACACCCGATTCTGGCGCCCATATCACTGTTGCAGCCTCTTTGCCAGCCTTGCGAACAATAAATCCATCATTCGCTTGAGAAACGAGCGACCATTCATTGGTATCACTTTGCCCAAAGCGTTCCACTGGCGCCCAAGCGCCGCGAGTAACCACCCGCTCAAGGGCTGGCTCCTCACCGTTCACAACCAACAACCCATCACTGGGAACGGTTCTGACTAGATGATGAAATTGCGTTTCAATGGCAGCAAGATCCGCAAAGATATCAGCATGATCAAACTCTAAGTTATTCAATAAAGCGGTACGGGGTCTGTAGTGCACAAACTTACTGCGCTTATCAAAAAACGCTGTGTCGTATTCATCTGCTTCGATGACAAAATATTTGCCCTCACCTAAGCGCGCTGACACCGTGAAATTGAGAGGTACGCCCCCGATCAAATATCCAGGCTTGTAACCATTAAATTCCAAAATCCAAGTTAGCATGGCGGAAGTGGTTGTCTTTCCATGAGTTCCCGCAACGGCCAAAACATGTCGGCGATATAAAACTTGCTCACCCAGCCACTGCGGCCCTGAAATATACGGCAATCCTTGATTAAGAATCGCCTCCATCAGAGGATTGCCACGAGAAACCACGTTGCCAATCACAAATAAATCTGGCATGGTCTCAAACTGCAATAATTGATCCGGTGAAAATCCTTCGATGAGATCGATGCCTTGAGCCTCAAGTTGCGTACTCATCGGTGGATACACATTGGCATCGCAACCCGTAACCCGATGTCCGGCTTGCCGAGCAATTGCGGCAATACCACCCATGAAAGTACCGCAAATGCCTAAGATATGTATGTGCATTAGCGAATTTTAGCGAAGGAGTAGCAATGAACCGCAGACAGTGGATGATGATTGGAGGAATTAGTGTTCTAGCCCTGGTGGCTGGAATCCTTTCTTCTCACTGGATCTCACAAACAGGACTAGCAAGTGATCCCTCCATCAAAGCATTTTTTGCCAACCCCTGGAAAACGCCTGACGGCAAATCCGCCAACTCGGATGATTGGCGCGGGAAGGTCTTAGTAGTCAATTTTTGGGCCTCCTGGTGCCCTCCTTGCGTAGAAGAAATGCCCACATTAGACAAAATCGCACAGGAATATGCCTCTAAAAATGTCTTAATTGTTGGTATCGGTATCGATTCACCCTCTAACATACGTCAATTTCTAGAAAAAACGCCTGTTTCCTACCCAATCATGATTGGAGGACTAGACGGTAGCGCACTTGCAAAGCAGATGGGGAATGCCCAAGGCGCACTGCCCTATACCGTCATCATTAATGCAAAAGGTAAATCTGTTTTTACAAAATTAGGAAAGATAAGCGAAGAAGAGTTGAAAAAAGCCATAAATTCTGCAATTTAATTACTTTTAGAAAATCTTCATCGCTGGAGCCCACATAAAAAATGCTGAAATTTTAGGCAAAAAAATCCATAAAATTCATTATTTGCACCTAACTGCTGTGAAAATTTGCTCAGCTCAGCATATTTTTAGACTTTTAGAATCCTTGTAGGCGTATACTTCCACCTGTAGCAGGTGAAGCATGAAGTAGCAAGACTGGCCAAAAGCCCCAACTAATCAATTGACACCTAACTGCCTCTAAAAATAGGGATTTATGTCTAAAAAAGCTTCAATTCTCGTCATTCAGGGCCCTAACCTCAATTTATTAGGCACCCGTGAACCTGAGGTTTATGGAAAAACCACCTTAGAAGACATTCATCAAAGACTCGGGGATTTAGCAAAAGCTCAATCCGTTGAATTGAGCACCTACCAAAGCAATCACGAAGGTGAACTCATCGATCGCATTCAAAAAGCCAAACAAGATGGGGTCGATTTCATCATCATTAATCCAGGAGCATTTACCCACACCAGTGTTGCCCTACGTGATGTCTTGGCTGGAGTCGCTATTCCTTTTACAGAAGTTCACCTATCTAACATTCATCAAAGAGAAGAGTTTCGCAAACACTCTTATCTGTCTGACATTGCCACCGGAGTGATTTGTGGACTTGGGGCAATTGGCTATGAACTAGCCCTTCAAGCTGCAATCGCGCGTTTACAAAAATAATTTCAGTATTTCAAAAGAGGACTAACTCAAATGGATCTAAGAAAACTCAAAACCTTAATTGACCTCGTTTCCGAATCTGGAATTTCTGAGCTAGAGGTTAATGAAGGCGAAGATCGAGTACGCATTGTCAATGCGAGCACTCCTAGCGCTACAGGACAAGTTGTGTATGCAAGCCCTGCGCCAGCACCAGCAATTTCTGCCGCTCCAGTAGCTG
>NZ_JAHBAK020000027.1 GCF_018500155.2 Polynucleobacter sp. | reverse complement strand
AGATGTGTATAAGAGACAGCTCTACAGTAGGTGGAAGCCACGCTACCCCCTCAAAATGCTCTTTACTATTAATTACGGTAAATACTAGAGCATGATCACGCCACTCGTAGTTATTTGCTATGTGATTGTCAGATGCATGTAACGATAATGCAAGCGAATAGGTTCCAGGCCCAAAATTGGCGGTAAAGCGAAAGCGAAACTCCAGCTCAGTACCAGCAGCCAGATTTTTCAGGGTTTTATTCAAATGAAAGGTATTGGTGCCATACACCGGCAAGCCCAGGCGATCTTTGAACATATAGCCAAGGACTAGCTCATCGAGGGCTTGGTTGCAACGCACCTTTGTGACCAGGGTAATCTCTTGGGCTACCTGAATCACTTCAATGCGTTTACCTTCGCTATTGAGTAGTGCCACATCTTCAATGGTTGCTTCGCCGCTACCAGAGGTCGTTTTGACCTTGCCCGATTGGGTGATTTCTTGGCGTACATTTTGATTCTCGCGATCGGCCAACAGAGCGTTGTAATAGTCCATCACCATTTCGGGCTGACCTTCAATAGCAACTTTGCCTTGATTGAGCAAAATGGCGCGGTCGCAAATCGACTGAATTGCCATCTTGTCATGTGAGACGATCAAAAGGGTGGTGCCGTGTTTGCGAAACTCCCGAATACGATCAAAGCATTTGTGCGTAAAGTAGGTATCACCTACTGATAGTGCTTCATCCACAATCAATACATCTGGACGCTCTGCAGTGGCAACGCTAAATGCAAGACGCATTTGCATACCGCTGGAATAAAAACGCACTGGTTGGTCAATGTATTCACCAATTTCTGCAAACTCTTCGATTGCAGGCATCATTGCGGTGATTTGCTCTACGCTATAGCCTAGTAATTGGCCTGCCATATACGCATTTTGTCTGCCAGTAAAGTCCGGATGAAAGCCAATTCCCAGCTCCAATAGAGCGGCGACTTTACCTGTCATTTCCACGGAACCCGTAGTGGGTTGCGACGTGCCGGAAATCATTTTTAGCAAGGTGCTCTTACCAGCACCATTCACACCAATAATGCCAACTGCTTCACCAGGATTGACCACAAAGTTGAGATCTTGTAAGACCCAATTGAGTTGATGACGTTCCTTGCTAAACGGAATAATCCATTCTGCTAAGCGTGACCATTTAGATGGATAGCGCTTGTAGGCTTTACCGAGGTTGCGAACGATGATCTGTGACATTAGAGGAGATCCACCATTTCGCCAGAGTGCTTACGAAATAAACGAAAACCGTTGATATTGAGTAGCACTGCTAAAACACCAATAAGCCAAAGGCTAGACCAGTCTGGCATTTGATGATTCACAAAAAGGCCCTGAAAGGCCACCATCAAATTGGTTAATGGATTAAAGGAAACTAAGAAGCGAATTTTCTCGGGCAAGATATTGACTGAGTACACAATCGGCGTGAGCCAGAACCAGAACTGCAAGGCAACGCTATAAAAGTACCCAATATCTCTGAAAAAGACATTGAGCACACCCAGATTCATGCCTAGGCCAATAGAGAAGGCGATCAGGATGATGAGCAAAGGAATGACTGCTAAGAAAGGAGTTCCTGGAAAGTTGCCTGTGACTAATAAGAAAGCGGTAAACAGCGAAAAGATGATGAGAAAGTTCAGTCCCGCATTGAAAATCACAATGACGGGTAAACACAAGCGCGGAAAATTGAGTTTTTTGAGCAGGTTGGCGTTTTCTAGAAAGACAACTTGTGCGCGCGAAGTGAGTTCGGAGAAGAGCGTCCAAACAATGACGCCAATACACAAATAAATACTGTACGAGTACAAGCTAGTGCTACCTTCACCAGCCGCTCCTGGAAGACGTGCACCCATCACCTTAGAAAAGACAAGTGCATACACCAGAATTAAAGCTAAGGGGCTAATGATGGGCCAAGCAAAACCAAGCAAAGAGTTTTTATATTTCGTCTGAAACTCGCGTTTCGTACTTCCCAAAATAAAGGCGCGGTATTGCCAAAGTGCAGCGATGGAGGCAAGTAGACCGGGGGAAGGTGAATTGGAGTTGCGCATGAACCCTAGTTTAATAAGGTTTTGAGGACAGATTGAGCACTTTCTTTCCAGGTAAGCCAGGGCATCTGGTCAGAACGTGGATGGGTGCCTTGTTTATAGAGTTCAAGCCAAGCCTCAATAGCTTGGGTCATTTCCTCCGGCTGGTTGGCAGAGTAGTAATAGGCATGTTCTCCAGCCACCTCTCTAAAGACCGGAATATCTCTGGCAATAATGGGCACATGACGGCGCGCTGCCTCGATCAAAGGAAGTCCAAATCCCTCCCCATCAGAGGCGGCAATTAAGCAAGTACTTGCCGAGTAAATCTGATCGAGATATTCATCACTAATACTATCTAACCAGAAAAGGCGTTTATTGAGTTCGGGGTGCTTTTCTATGTGGTTGACCAGTTCATCAACCATCCAACCCTTTTTACCAATAATGACGAGATTAACTTGAGCACCCTTGGCCCAGAGCTTTTCAAAAGCGGGCAATGTTTGTCCATAACCTTTACGTGGCTCGAGAGTGCCAATCATGACAAAGCTCGGTTGTGCGCTAATTTTCGCAATCACCTCTGTAGCATTACTTGGTAAACCGGTGGTTGGTACGGAGTTTTCAATATCAGCACCTAAGTGAAACCATGCAACATCAAATTGCTTTGGCAAATCTGGAATATTTTCCTGAGCCCATAGGCGATAGTCGTCAGCTACTGCTTTAGAGATGCAAATAATGCCATCAAATTTACTGATCTCCAGTAGCCATTGACGGTGGTTAAATTCTGCGGCGCTTGGGAAAGCATTAGGAAACTGGATTGGCAGCAAGTCATACACCACGAAATACACTTTCGTGCCACTTAATTTGATGGCAGAAAGATATTGCTTCTGGGCTTGCACAATATCGGCTTGTAAATCAATGCCCAAGAAGATATCACCTGGTTGCGTTTCAATGACGGGATCTTCTTGGTTATTGGTATTGCTCTCGCCCATGCTGCGCTTTTCTGCTTCGCTGGCAAAAAATTTCTTCTGAAAGCGATTGGCATAGCGATATCCCAAGCTCAGTTGATTGGCATAAATAGGATGCACATCATATCCTGCGGGAGGATTGAGTAGCATCTCGGTGAGTAGCGAGCGCACCACACGTTGAATACCGGTTTTCGCATCACGTTTTACTAGCTCAGAGATATCGATGAAGATTTGTGGTTTACGAGGCTGGGCAGGAAAGTTCTGCGCTAAACAAGCTGAGAACTGCAGTAAATCAACATCCTTATATTGTTTGCCATCAAAGGATAGGTTCTTCAGATCAAGAATCAAGTGTTGCAAAATCTCTTCCGGATTTTGCTTGCGGGTTGTCTTGCCTGCGCTTTGGCGTTTTGCTAGAAGTGCTTCAAATCCTGCAATTGCTTTTTTTGCGCTGGCATCCCATGAAAAAAGTGGGGCTTGCACTTTGGCATGTGACTTCATTTGCTCAATGAGTGCGGGATTGGATAAAAACTCAGTCAGTTTTGCGCTGATGGATTCGGTAGATAGCGGATCAAAGAGCGCACTCTCTAAATTCACTACTTCTGGCAAGCTGGAGGTATTTGATGAGATCACAGCGGCGCCGCATTTCATGGCTTCTAACGCCGGCAAGCCAAAGCCCTCATGCCAAGATGGGAAAACAAACAGTTTGCAGATGTAATACAGGGTTTGTAATTCATCATCGCTGATGTATTCAGTAAAAATCACTTCATCAGGATGCATTCCCGAGGCTTTGATGCCTTTGAGAAGGCTTAAGTGCTCTGCACGATCAATACGACCTGCCAGAACAAGTTGATGTTGTTGGCGCAATTCTGTCGGAATCTGTGCGTAAGCCTCAAGCAAGCGCGTGAGATTTTTGCGAGGATCCGCTCCACCGGTATACAACACGAATGGACGGGTAATGCCAAACTTTTCTCGCAGAGCAACGGGATCAGTAGCCGGCGCTGCGTCACTAAAAAACGGTTCTGCAGCAGATGAAATGTTAATGATTTGTTCTGGTGTGAAGTCTAAGTGCTCTAAACCTTCAGAGCGTGAGAATTCAGAGATGCTCAATAACAGCGCTGCTTTTTTGAGATATTCCAGCTTACGCATGTAGTAAGTGGCATAAAAGCGATCGACCTCTAAGTACTCTTTTGGATTCAGAAATGGAATGAGGTCATAAAAAGAAATGCTGACTGGCGTATCGAGATCAAAGCGACCGACACTCGTTACGGTGTTATCGCCAAAGCCCTCAAAGAG